>JAHDCG010000164.1:0-9262 GCA_020629965.1 Saprospiraceae bacterium
ATAATTATGATTATGTTAAGCAAAGCAAAGCAAAAAAGCTTCTCTGAAAACTTTGCCGTATAATTAATCCTGCCTACTCCGCCTTTACTCGACCCGAAAGATACTGCTCGCCCTTTTCCTTCAACAATGACTGACAAATACATTGGATAAACCGTAAATGACGTTTTGCCTGCCGACGCAAACGATATTTGCCGAAGACAGAGCAATCGCTCCGTCAATGAAACAAAAATTTACAAACTTCCTGCTTTCGATAACTTTGCAAAATCAGAGGCAATACTCAAATTTTAAAGATATGAAATTCACAATCAAATTAGCTGCTTTTTTTAATCTGTGGGTGGGGGTGTATTCGGTATGAAAATCAAAATCTTTGACAAACAAAACGGAAAAGCCGCGATTTATAAACGGTTTTTGAACACCAAGAGCTTGTCCGTTCGAACAAGCTCTTGATTTGATAAACACATTGAATTTCTGTCGGCGAAGACAGCCGCGACCACAGTTCTTTGTGCGCCGGTCCTTGCCAAAACACGTGTTTACAACGCAGATGAATGTTTAGATTTCGGGTGCTGCCGTACTCCGCCAAGGGCAGGGGTGATTGGTTCTCAATTTCAGAAAATTTAATCATCTTTTTGGAGTCGAAAATCCTGTTTTACGAAGTAAAACACATCCGAAAAAATTCAAAAAAGAGAAAAAATCATAACCTGTTCCCTACTTTTGTCGGGAAAATCCTTTAATCCTGTCTAAAACAATTTTTGCGTGTCGGAAATAAAACAGAACCAATCAACCCTGCCCTTGAGAGGCAGGCGGGAGCGACTTATGTCACCGGTGTGCCGAACTTTAGAACCAATCAACTCTCCGCCAAGGGGCAAAGCATATCTTCCAAAACAACTGTTGAGAAAAAATCGTAATTGAAAAATACCTCCTCTGAGCAATCGCCTCGTCCACCTTCCGCTGTCTTACAGTACAATAGTCAAATCGCCTTTGTAAATGCCAATCTCCCCGTCCGTAAACAGAATCTCTACCACGTAAACCAAAACTTGGTCGTTCAGCATTTGCCCTGAATAAGTACCGTCAAAGGCATTTTCATTCGAATCTAACTGCAACTCCGTATTCACATAAACCGGCTCGCCCCAACGGTCGAAAATGCTGACGCAATTGAGAACTGCAATAAGGTCATCTCAATTGAGATTAAAAACCCCTTCCCTACTCCTTCAACAACTTTTCACACCGCACACTGCCGTCAGGAAAAGTCAAACGTATCATATATAAACCGCTCGGTAAATGAGCAACATTCACGGAAAATTTCGCACTTTCTGCCGTGAAATCGACCGCAGCACTGTGCACATTTCTGCCCGAAGCCGCGAATATTTCTACCCTGCCCTGTCCCGCCGAGTTACCGGTGATTTCCGCTTGTAAGACAGTCGCTACGGGTACAGGATAAAACAACACTTCTTTTTTCTTCGCTCCGAAATGCACATTTTCTACCTGCGAATAGGCAAAAGCTCCGTCAAAATCCATCTGACGTAAACGATAGGCCAACATACCCGACTGCGGATTTTCGTCCGTAAAAGTGTAATTGATTTCACGCTCGGTATTTCCGTTACCGTCGATGTAGCCGATTTCTGTCCACTTTTCACCTTCCGTTCTTCTTTCGATAAAAAAGCCGGCATTATTGATTTCGCTTACCGTCGCCCATTCCAACAGAACGGTCGATTTATCCTTTTTGGCCGAAAAACGCAGTAACTCTACCGGCAAAACCACATTTGTAAATGCGCCGTCCAAATCCGCTGTCGAAGCGTTGAAAAGGTCGGTTGCATTGCTCATACTGTTGGTAATGTCGCTGTCCGTACTCTCCGTTCCCGCGTTGGCGGGCGCAACGTTCGGATGTGCGTCGGTGTCCGGATTGACAAAAACAATAAAGTAAAAACCGTCGGGCAATCCCGTAAACGAGTACATACCCATCGCATCCGTATTCGTTCTGCCGATTATATTGCTGTTGCTGTCGTAAAGCAAAACGTAAGCATTCGCGATGCCGTTATCGCCGCTTTCCTGAATGCCGTTGCCGTTTATGTCTTCCCACACCTCGCCGCTGACACTGATATTCCCCGTTGCTGCGCAAATTGCCGAGCCGCTCGCCGTTGCCAAACAGGGCGCGGGAATATTGACGGCGCAGTACACACCGCAGGCTAAAGTTGCTGCCGCGGCGGATAAATCTACGGGGCTGCCGGTTGCCGAGCCGCCGTTGTCGGTGAGCGTACCGCTGCGTTGGTACAGACAGCCGTCGGGGGCGGAATTTGTACCGCAAGTATAATTTGTCACCGTACAGTTTCCCGCTGCGTTATTTACCGTAATCACCCCGTCACCCGCAGTATTATCAAGCACGTGGATATTTTCTAAAGTGACGATTCCGTTTCGAATATAAACCGCTCCCCCGTCGTCTCCGGAAGAATTGCTGTCGAAAGTTGTATTCATAACGTTCAAAACCGCCGTACCCGATGCCCCTGCGTGCGCATACAAAGCCCCGCCGTCCGCCGAGAGACCTGTCGATGAGTTTCCGAAAAAGTTACAACCCGTCATAGTCACGTTATCGTCCGTGCCGATATACATCGCCCCGCCGCCCGTGTCGCCGCTGATTTGATTATTGATAAAATCGGTGTCGGTAAAAGTCGCAACGGTTTCCGAGCCGTCGAACCAAATCGCACCGCCCTGCGCTCCCGTTGAGGAGTTTTCCGCAAACGTACAGCTTGTAAAATTCATAGTAATACCCGCCGTCGCGCCGTTAGTTACCTTCATCGCCGTACCGCCCGAAGTCGCCGAGTTGCAAGACCAAACACATTCGTTGAAGGTCAAATCTAAGGTGCCGTTACCGGCATTGCGCGATACATTGTGTACAATACTGCTGTTGTTGTTATTGATAAATTTACAGCGTGTGAAAGTCACATTCGAACCGGTCGCCCCCGCCGTTATTTCAAAAACATCGTTACCGTTCAAGTCATTATTATCAAAAATACAATCCTCAAAAACCACATTCGTACTGCTCGTAATGCTGAAAGCTCCTGCATAGCCGTTTAGCAAATACAGCCCCCGAATCGTAATATCATCCGCCCCGCCGATAGTCCCGAACAAACTGCCCGTACCGTTTGAGGAATTGTCAAAAACCGTGTAGCAACCTTCCGTAGAACCGTTGATAACCAAGCCGTTTTGTGCGGAAGTAATGTTGAGTTCGGTAGCTAAATTATGCCCTAATGTTGTTTCCGAACTACCGTCGTTGTCGTAATCATAAGACTCGATGAAAGCATCCGGTAAAATGGTAATGACCTGATTCGTGCCGCCTGCCTCTATCGCCTCTACGGTCTTCGACCAAGAGGCAAACGGGTCTGAATTAGAGCCGGTCGCATTGTTGTCCTGTACCTCCCAACCGGGTGTACCGACGACTGCCGGGTATAAAACGGGATTCCAAGCTCCCATAGCGGTTTGTGCGTTTGCGTAGCCGCAACACAGCAGCAGCATAATCCCAAAACCCGCTTGCAGCAACGATTTCAGGCGTAAATTGTCAAAATTCTTCATATTTGTTATTTGTTTGAAGCCAAGCGAAGTGCATTTTCACTCAAGCTTGTTCAAAAACAGTGATTGACTAAAAAAAACGAGCACCGACGAAAATCACCGACACTCGTTTCAAAAATTGTATATAAAACTGTTGAGAAAAAATCGTATTTGAAAAATATCTCCTCTGAGCAATCGCGCCGTCCACCGTCCACCTTCCGCCGTCTTACCGTACGATAGTCAAATCCCCCTTGTAAATACCAATCTCCCCGTCCGTAAACAAAATCTCCACCACATAAACCAAAACTTGGTCATTCAGCATTTGTCCGTCGAAAGTACCGTCAAAGGCATTTTCATTCGAATCTAACTGCAACTCCGTATTCACATAAACCGGCTCGCCCCAACGGTCGAAGATGCTGACGCGATTGATACCCGCCACCCCGACGCCGCCGCTGATGACGAAGAAGTCGTTGATGCCGTCGAAGTTCGGACTGAACGCATTCGGGATATATACGAAACGCTCTTTACTCACGCTGATTTGCAAAATATCCGTCGCCGTACAGCCGTTTGCGTCGCTGAGTTCTGCGGAAATTTGCAGGCTGTTATTTACCTGCAAAGTCGCTCCGAAATTATCTGCGGTCAGTAAAGACTCGACGGGCGACCACAGCAGCGTGTCGATTTCGTTCGCATTCGACAGCGCGCGGATGTCGAAAATCGTCCCCGATGTCACCAAAGTATCTCTGCCCAAATCCAAGAAAAGCGGTGCCGGATCGATGACCGTTGCCTCCGTCGTGACCGTGCAGCCGTTGGCATCTTCCGTCGTGATTTCGTAAATGCCCGCCGGCAAATTCGGGAAGCTGTCTTGCATTTGCAGTGTCCCGCCGTTGAGACTGTACAGGTACGGCTCCGCGCCGCCGCTGACTTCCGTGACTTGCAGCCAACCGTTGGCATCGCCCGCACACAGCGGGTTTTCGCCGGTAAACTGCGCCGTCATTGCCGGCGGTTCGTCCAATAAAATGCTCACTGTACCGCTGCATCCGCTCGCGTCGGTTATCGTGACTTCGTAGCTGCCCGCCGTTAAGCCGCTGACCGTTCCGCCCGTTTGCCCGTTGCTCCACGCGTAGGTGTACGGTGCGCTGCCGCCCGTCGGGTTCGTGATTTCCGCGTTGCCGTCCGCCGCGCCCGCGCAGGAAATTGCCGTGCCGCCGAAGTCGCTCGTGATTGTTGCGGTTGCCGTGATATTCGTCGTCACATCGACCGTTGCCGTGCCTGCGGTAGTGACCGTGCAGCCCGGATTACCGCTGTCGGTTGCCGCTTGAATTGTATAATTTGAAGATACCGTCGGAGCCACCGCTTCTGTGTGACCGTTGAAAATATTCGTGAGCGTGACCGGACTTCCGTTATTCGTCAAATAGGTTACATCGAACGGGCCGGTGCCGATAAAATTGAAGGTCAGCAAAGCACTTTCGCCGCCGCAAACCGTCGCCTCACCACTGATGAGGGCCTGCGAAGGCACGCAATCTTCCGCCGCACAAGTGACCGAAACGGGCGCGCCGTCGGTACAAGGTACGGTTGCCACAGCCACCACCGTTATTTCGACCTCATCGCTCGGGTTCAAATTATTTTCCGTCCAAAACAGGTCGCCGGTCGTGAAGGTCGTCGGTGCGCCGTTGTTCACCGAAATCGTAATTTCGTAGCTGTCCGTGCCGACGTCCGTCCAATTGAAAGTCACCGAGTTCATCGTATTATCGCCGCAGGTCACTACGGGCAGACCGAAGGGCGGCAGTATTTCTACCGACATTTGGGTCGTGTACTCACAGCCCGTCGTCGGGTCGATGTAGGTGTATAAAATCGTCGTTTGCGTCGCATTGACATCGGCGGGCGAGAAGGTGTTCCCGCTGACCCCCGCGCCCGAGAACGTACCGCCGGCGGGTGTGCCTTGCAGCGTAATCGAGGCGGCATCTCCGCAATATTCCGCGTCCAAATTGTCAATCGTCACCGTCTGCGGCGGACAATCCTGCGCGGTACACATCGTTTCCGCCGGCACACTGTTCGCACACACGGAGTTGCTGACGGCGACCACGGAAATCATTACGACTTCATTCACTGCCACACCGCTTTCCGTATAAGTCAAGCCCGTAACGGTCTGCGTTGTCGTGCCGTTGGAGGCGGATGTCACCGTAATTTCGTAATCCGTCGCGCCCGTATTCGACCATTCGAAAGTCACAAAATCGACTCCCGTCGCCGCGCAGAAAACCGTCGGTGCGCTCAGCGGTGCGCTGATATTCGTCATTTGCGAAGTCTCGTAAGTGCAACCGGTCGCAGGGTCGGTGTAGGTATAGAAAATTTCGGTCATACCCATGCCTGCCGCGCTCGGGTCGAACTCGTTCATCGTGATGCCGTTGCCGGTAAAAATGCCGCCGGTCGGACTGCCCTGCAAGGTAAACGAACCCGCATCCGCGCAGTATTCCGCAGCCAAATTGTCAATCGTCGGCGTGACGGTCGGACAGGGCGCAGCGGTACAATCGACTTCATTCGAGGCCGCACTGTTGCCGCAGGGCGCAGCCCCGATTGCCGTGACCGATGCCGTGACGACCTCGCCGGGCATCAGCGAAAAGACGGTGTAATTTGTCTCATTCACCGTTTGCGTAATCGTGCCGGTCGCCGCCGTGGTGTAGGTAAATTCGTATTGAGTTGCACCTGTGTTTGTCCAAGTGAACTCAACCGAATTTGTCGCAGTAGTCCCGCATTCGAGGGTCGGCGCGACGAGAGGTTGAGAAATCTCCGTGCTTGCGCTGCCCTGATAATCGCAACCCGTCGTCGGGTCGGTGTATTCGTAAGTAATCAAAATCGGCCCCGTGCCCGCTGCACTCGGGTCGAATGTATCGGTGCCCGGTACTACGCCCGACCCGCTGAAGGTGCCGCCGACTACATTCGCGGTCAGCGTAAAGGGCGCATCGTCGGCGCAGTACTCCGCATCGAGATTGAGGATGCTGACGGTCTGCGGCGGGCAATCGTTGGCGGTGCAAATTACCGTTGCCGCCTCGCTGTCGGGACAGGCATTATTTGAAACGGCAATAATGCTGATTTCTACCTCGTCGCCCGGCATCAATCCCGCTTCGGTGTGTGTCAAATCCGCCGTCGTGACCGGCGCGGAAGGCATGCCGCCCGCTACCGAAATCGTGTAAGTAAAATCCGTTGCCGTGGGGTGCGCCCAACCGAAAGTCACCGAGTTTTCGTCGCTGCCGACGCAGAAAGCATTGGGCGGCGTGAGCGGTTGGTCAACGGTGACGGTCGCGCTGCCGGCGGTCGTTCCTTCACAAATCGCATCGGTGACCGAGACGAGAGAGTAAGTCGTCGTTGCGGTCGGCGTGACAAAAATCGTTTCGCCGTCACTAATGTTCGTGAGCGTGGTTTCCGCGCCGTTTTGGTCTTGATAAATGACGGTGAAAGGCGCGGTGCCGGTTAATTCGAGCAGCAGAGTCGCCGTTTCGCCCGCGCAAATCGTTGCGTCGCCGCTGAGAGTTGCCGTTGCCGTCGTAATCGGCGTAAACTCGCATTCACAGGTCGCGGTGTTGTAACTGTCTTCGGTCGCACAGTCGTTATCGTCGCAAACGAGCGGCGTAATCGGCTCGTTTTCACATTGACAAGTTGCCGTATTGTAACTGTCATCCGTCGTACAATCGTTGTCGTCGCAGTCGGGCGGCGGTATCGGCGTATTTTCGCACAGACAAGTATTTGTGTTGTAAGAATCGTCGGTCGTGCAGTCATTGTCATCGCAAGACGGCGGCGGTATCGGCGTGTTTTCACATTCGCAGGTCGTCGTATTATAAACGTCTTCCGTGGTGCAATCGCCGTCGTCGCAACTGCCCGGCTGCACGGGATTGTTCTCGCATTCGCAAGTCTGCGTGTTATAGACGTCGGCGGTCGTGCAGTCGCCGTCATCACAACTCGGCGGCGCAACGGGGATGTTTTCGCATTGACAAGTCGCCGTATTATAGCTGTCATCGGTCGTACAATCGCCGTCATCACAACTCGGCGGCGGTATCGGTGTATTTTCACAAAGACAAGTATTGACATTGTAAAAATCATCGGTCGTACAGTCGAAATCGTCGCAACTCGGCGGCGCAATCGGCGTGTTCTCGCATTGACAGGTATTTGTGTTGTAAATATCATCCGTGGTACAGTCTCCGTCATCGCAACTCGGCGGCGTAATCGGAATATTTTCACACTCACAGGTTACACTATTGTAAGAGTCGTCGGTCGTACAATCGCCGTCATCACAACTGCCGGGGGCAATCGGATTATTCTCGCATTCGCAAGTTTGCGTATTGTAAACGTCCGCCGTTTGGCAGTCATTATCATCGCAATCGGGCGGCGGAACGGGGGTAAACTCGCACTGACAGGTCGAGGCATTGTAAGTGTCAGCCGTCGTGCAATCGTTGTCGTCACAGACCGGCGGAGTTATCGGCGTATTTTCACAAAGGCAAGTTACCGGATTATAAAAATCATCGGTTGTACAGTCATTGTCGTCACACGAAGGCGGCGCGACGGGGATATTCTCACATTGGCAAGTGTTGGTGTTGTAAGAATCATCCGTTGTGCAATCGCCGTCATCACAAGACGGCGGTGGTATCGGCGTATTTTCGCACAAACAAGTCGCGGGATTGTAAACGTCATTGGTCGTACAGTCGAAATCATCGCAATCGGGCGGCGTTATCGGCGTATTTTCACACAAACAAGTGTTGGTGTTATACACATCGTCGGTCGTGCAATCGTTGTCGTCGCAGGAGGGCGGCGCAACGGGGATATTTTCGCACTGACAAGTCGCCGGATTGTAGCTGTCATCCGTGGTGCAGTCTCCGTCGTCACAACTCGGCGGCGGTATCGGCGTATTTTCACACAGGCAAGTCGCGGGATTATACACGTCATCGGTCGTGCAGTCGAAATCATCGCAGCTCGGCGGCGTAATCGGCGTGTTTTCGCATTGACAGGTTGCCGTATTATAAGTGTCGTCCGTGGTGCAGTCGTTGTCGTCGCAGTCCGGCGGCGGAATGGGCGTATTTTCACACTGACAAGTCACGACATTATAGACATCATCCGTGGTGCAATCGCCGTCGTCACAACTGCCGGGGGCAATCGGATTATTTTCACACTGACAAGTTTGAGTATTGTAAACATCCGCCGTTTGGCAGTCGTTGTCATCGCAATCGGGCGGCGGTATCGGCGTAAACTCGCATTGACAAGTCGCCGCATTGTAAGTATCATCGGTCGTACAATCGTTGTCATCACAAACCGGCGGCGGTATCGGTGTGAACTCGCATTGACAAGTCGCGGTGTTGTAAGTATCATCCGTGGTGCAGTCGTTATCGTCGCAAACGGGCGGCGCAACGGGCACATTTTCGCACAAACAGGTAGCCGTATTGTAGCTATCGTCGGTCGTACAGTCCCCGTCATCGCAGCTCGGCGGCGGTATCGGTGTATTTTCACACAAGCAAGTCGCAGGGTTGTACACGTCATTGGTGGTACAGTCAAAATCATCGCAACTCGGCGGAGTAATCGGCGTATTTTCACACAAGCAAGTCGCGGCATTGTAAACGTCATCCGTCGTGCAGTCTCCGTCGTCGCAACTCGGCGGAGTCACAGGCGTATTTTCGCACATGCAAGTCGCCGTATTGTAAGAATCGTCCGTCGTGCAATCGCCGTCATCGCAGGACGGCGG
>JAHDCG010000164.1:9362-12148 GCA_020629965.1 Saprospiraceae bacterium
TCACACAAGCAAGTCGCGGCATTGTAAACGTCATCCGTGGTGCAGTCTCCGTCGTCACAACTCGGTGGCGTCACGGGCGTATTTTCACACAAACAAGTTGTAGGGTTGTACACGTCGTCCGTCGTGCAATCGCCGTCATCACAAGACGGCGGCGGAACCGGCGTATTTTCACACAAGCAAGTTGCGGGATTGTAAATGTCATCCGTGGTGCAGTCTCCGTCATCGCAACTCGGTGGAGTCACGGGGGTATTTTCACACAAACAAGTTGCCGTGTTGTAAGAATCATCCGTAGTACAGTCACCGTCATCGCAAGACGGCGGCGGTATCGGCGTATTTTCACATAAGCAAGTCGTCGCGTTAAAGCTGTCGTCTGTGGTGCAATCGCCGTCATCGCAGCTCGGCGTCGGCGGCAGATTTACGTTGAAACAATCCGACACATCGGGCGGACAGCCGTTGCCGACCGTCACGCAGACATCGCCGGAGGTCGTTCCCCAATCTACGGTAATGCTTTCCGTGCCCGCACCGGCGGTAATCGTCGCGCCCGCCGGCACCGTCCACATGTAGGTCACGCCCGGCTGTGCGGTTACGGAATACACTTCTCCCGTCGCATTTTCGCAGGGCGAAGCATCGCCGTTTACGCTCACTGCATTCGGCGCGGTGCAGGGCTGCCCGTAGTAATCGACGCAGACCTCGACGAGTTGACAATCGAACGGGAAAGGGGTTGAATACGTCACACACAACACGTACTGCCCGCCGGGAGTCAGCCCCGTATATTCGGGATTAAAACCCGAACCGACACCGTTGGCATTGGGTACGGGGTTGGGAATGACATTGCCGCAGTCGCCCAAAGCGGTCAATTCCCAAGCCAAATCAATATCGCCCGGAAAGCAAAACGGGCTGCCGTCGTCGATGATATTGGCGAAGCCCAAAAAGCCGCCCGCATCGGCGGTCGCCGCGTAGCAGTTGGTCAACGGCAGAGTCGAAGAGGCGGGCGTGGCGCAGGTTTGGTAACTGCGGTCGTCGTAAGTCGGCACATTACCGATGGGGCAATCGGGCATGACGCAGGTGCCGCAGGGTTCGGGCTGTCCGTAGTAATCAACGCAGACCTGCCCCACATCACAGCCGGCACCGACACTCATGGTGATGCAAATAACGTAGTCTGTATTCGGGGTTAAACCCGACCATTCGGGATTTAAAGTCGTGCTGTTGCCGCCGTTTGGAGTCGTCGGTGGTATCGCTCCGCCCGTACACGAGCCGCCCGACATTGCAAATAATTCGGAAGTACGGCTGCTGATAACCGCGTCGCTGCAAAACGGGTCGCCGGTGCCGCCGACCGATTGTACAATACCCAAAAAGCCGCCGGCATCGGAAGTCACCACGTGACAGGTAGTAAAAACAGTATTGGTCAATGCAGGATTAAAAATCTCACAATCGACAAAATTCGTATTCGGGTCGGGATAGCCTCCCGCCGGACAGTCGGGCGTCGTACAATCACACAACGGCTCGGGCAAATAAGTAATGTGAATCACCTCGCCGAAGTCGATGCAGCCGTCGCCGTCCGTATCTACGCCGAAGTCAAAATCGCAGCCGGGTGTCGTCAATCCCGTGCAGTTATCGTCTAAAGTAGTCGGCAAAACCCATACCTCCCCGCCGAAAAACGGAGAAGCCGGGTCATTGGTGTCGGTTTCGTTTGCATTGCCCGACGCTCCGAAAAAACAGGGGTCGTTGATGATATTGTCCTGACTGAAAGGCATATTCAGCGCGGTGGTCGGCATACAGGTAAACAGCGCGTAGCCGATACCCGCCGGGTCCGGGCCGGCTGCGGGCGGTGCCGTGCCCGTCGAGTTGAAGTTAATCGTACCGCCGAATTCCAACTCATAATCATTCACGCCGACGGAGGTGCCGCCGGTCACGGTGGTGTTATCGATGCTCGCGTTACAGGTCACAAAAGTTATCGTTTCTTCGCAGGTCGGGCCGTAACCTTCGTTATAATCCACAATCAACATTTCGGGCTGCGCCGACACGGTAATCGTGTAGGTATTGCAAAACATCACGGAACTGTTGGAAGGAAATAATTCGGTGGTTGTGTAAGACAAAATGTTGTCATCCGCCGAGCCGGTATAGAGGTCGCCGGTGCCGGTCGTCACGCTCGCCGGCGCAAAGGACTGTACCGTCACCGTGCCGGGAAAAAAGTTAAAGCTCCACCCGTCCGGGCTGCCCTCCAAGCCCAAATATTCGACGCACATATCAATCACGTAAGTCACCGAGCCGTCGCCGTTGACGGTCGTAGAGGTAATAGTCGTTGAAGCCTCATCGCAGGCATTTATCGGATTACTGAACAGGAAAAATAAGACCGAACACAGGAGTGTCCGGCTCAACTTGAATGCATTCATAAGTTGTGCGGTATAAAAAATTAGAAATTACCGGGTGAGGGTTGGTTGTCGGTGCGGGTCGAATATTTTCCGACTTTTTTAAAATACGATGAGGTTAGTCAACAGGGAAAAAACGTGTTTATTTGTTTGGTGAGATAAATGTAGGGAGAAAACGCGGATTTATATAATATGGAAAGTTTTATCGCTGTTTGTAGTGAATTTTGGACTTCCTAAATATTTTAATGTCTCAAAACTGACGAAACGAAACTGATTTATGACTTTTGCGAGAGTAAAGTAAAGATAATGGCGTACTATTGCCTTTTATTTTAGACTTGACTTCCTAAAAAAATGAGAAATTTGTGTGGTTTGCTGTGCGGCTTCAGCCCCCTAACCCCCGAATCGGGGGAACTTTCT
>JAHDCG010000165.1 GCA_020629965.1 Saprospiraceae bacterium
TTTAACCTTTGCTTAAATCAAATGTTGTGTACTCATACGTTACCTTGTCTGCGTCTTCGTTTGTGAAAATCGAAACGCACAAAAATTAAAAAACAGATTTAAGAGAAATAAATAACAGGCGAAAGTCTAACGTCTGATGTCTAAAGTTTAAAAATCTCAAAAATTGATAATGAAAAAAATATTCCTGCTTTTACCCTTATTCCTCCTCTTTTCCGTCGCAGCCCAAGCCCAAAAAAACGCCGGTAATACGTGGAAAACTTTATCCAAAATCACCTTCAAAAAGCAGTACGACGAGTTTTTGGGTTTTAAAGTCGATGTACCCGTTTTCAGCAAAGAAGTGCAGGCTTTGGATGCGAAGGAAATTACGATTCGCGGCTACATTATTCCCGTCGAGGGCTACAAAAGTCACAAAGAATTTGTCTTCTCAGCTTTCCCTTACAATATGTGTTTTTTCTGCGGCGGTGCCGGCCCGGAGACGGTCATGGAAGTCACTGCTCTCGAACCCATCGAATACACCGCCGACCCGGTCACGATTCGCGGTACGCTGCAACTCAATTCGGGCGACATCAATAAGCTCATTTATTCGCTGACGGACGTGAAATTGGTGAGGGAAGAGAAATAAGCCGCCGGAGGTTAGGATTTCTCAAATTTTACGGTCACTTTTGCTTTCTTTCGTTATAACTGTTTAGGTGTCTGACACTTATCCCGAACAGATGACGTAAAAGCGAATGTTTATCGAGGTTTTGCGAGTAAAAAGTGTCTGACACCGACTTTGCAATGAATATCGGTGTCAGACGTTTTTTTTGCTTCAATCTTAGATTTTATTTACAATATTTTCACCTTCTGTCAACATCAGCGTCAGACACCTAAGTATTCACCTTTCGTTTATTGTCGTTGAACAGAGAGATTTCTGCTTCTCGACAAAAAAACTCACTCGTTTATGATGCCGATTTGGGGAATTGATTTAGGCGGTACCAAGATTGAAGCCGTCATTTTGGAAGACAGCAAAAGCATGAATGTGCTGAAACGGATGCGCATTCCGACCGAGCAGGAGAAAGGCTATCTGCATATCTTGCGGCAAATGTCGAAACTCATCGAAACTATGGCCGCCGAGGTCGGTTTTCGCCCCGACAAAATCGGTATCGGACACCCCGGTACGCTCGACCCGCAGAGTCAAACGTTGAAAAATTCCAACACCGTCGTGCTCAACGGTAAGCCGATGAAACGCGACTTGGAAAACTTTCTGAACATGAAAGTCAACATGGCAAACGACGCAAATTGCTTTGCCGTAGCCGAAACAATCGCGGGTGCCGTCCCCGAAAACTTAGAACACGCGGAGGTCGTTTTCGGAGTCATCTTGGGCACGGGCGTAGGCGGCGGTTTGGTCGTCAACGGCAAGGTCATCGGCGGCAGACAGGGTATCGCCGGGGAGTGGGGACACAACTTTTTGGACGAAAGCGGCGGCGACTGTTACTGCGGCAAAGTCGGCTGCGTCGAGCGCATTATTTCCGGTCCGGAATTGGAAAAATACTATGCCGAACTGACCGGCGAAAAGAAAAAGTTGAAAGAAGTTTACCAACGCCACCTCGACGGCAAGGACGCAGCGGCTACGCAAACCATGCAACGCCTGATTACTATGTTCGGTAAAGGAATGGCAAATGTCATCAATATCATCGACCCGGATGCTATCGTCCTCGGCGGAGGTGTCGGTAACATCGACTTGCTTTATACGGAAGGCGTGGAAGAAGTAAAAAAACACGTTTTTAACAATCGCTTGGACACGGTCTTTTTGCGCCCGAGTCTGGGAGACAGTGCCGGAGTTTTCGGGGCGGCGTTGTTGTAAGATGAGGCGTCTCACAATACCCCCAACCCCGGAGCGGGGAGAAATTCGTTTTTAATTTGAGCCGATTTCAACTGACAAATAAAAAAAGAGAAAACGCAAAAATAGAGAAGCATACACCCCTCAAGCACGCAGAAAGTTCCCCCGCTCCGGGGGTTAGGGGGCAGAAGACACACGGCATGAATTGGACTCCCGACATCAACGGCTACAAAACCTACCTGCAATTAGAACGCTCCCTCTCCGGCAATACCGTGGAGGCCTATCAGCGCGACATCAAAAAATTCGTTGAATATCTGCAACTGCAAGGCTCGGAAAAAACGCCGCAGGAAATCAAACGCGACGACCTCAGCGGCTACCTCACTTACCTCAGCGGTCTCGGTCTGTCTGCCCGCTCACAGGCGCGGATGCTCTCCGGCGTGAAGACTTTTTACAAATATTTACTGAACGAAGACCTCATCGACGACGACCCGACCGCGCTGCTCGATATGCCGCGCACGGAAAAGAAAATGCCGGAGGTTTTGACTTATGACGAGGTGCAGCGGCTGCTGGCTGCCATAGATTTGAGCACCGACCACGGCACGCGCAACCGGGCGATGTTGGAAACGCTGTACGCCTGCGGACTGCGCGTCACGGAGTTGATAAATTTGAAAATTTCCAATCTTTATACCGATATCGAGTTTATCAAAGTCATCGGTAAAAATGACAAAGAGCGCATCGTGCCTATCGGAAAAGAAGCAATAAAGCATATCAATTTTTATAAGGACAGCGTGCGCAATCAAATGAAAATTCCGGCGGAGTCCGAAAATATTCTCTTTCTCAATCGACGCGGCAAAAAACTGTCGCGGGTCATGGTTTTCAACATCGTAAAAGATGCGGCGGCAGCGGCGGGTATCGAAAAAAATGTGAGCCCGCATACTTTTCGGCATTCTTTCGCTACTCATTTGATAGAAGGCGGCGCAAATTTGCGTGCCATCCAAGATATGCTCGGTCACGAAAGCATTTTGACCACGGAAATGTACACGCATTTAGACAGTGACTTCCTCCGCGAAACCATTATGACTTTTCACCCGCGCAATCAAAAAGAAAAACCCCTGCCCCGTTTTATACGCGAAGAAGAGGAATAATCCCGACTCCCCAACCTCTCAACTCCAAAACCTCCCAATCCCCTACTCCTCCTTAATCATCGCCGGTATTTTCTGCGCCTTATAAGCCACCGGCAACGTCGCAATCATTCCCACGAAAAGCACCAAAATCGCCACCGCCAACAAATCCGTCAAGCGCAAACTAATCGGATAACTCTGCACAATCAAGCCCGCATCCAAAGGCACGATGCCGTAAGTTTTTTGCAGAAAGTACAAACTCAGCGCGATAACCGTCCCGATTGCCCAACCGAACAGCGAGAGCAAAAGTCCTTCGTTGAGGAAGATATTACGCACTGTTTTTTCGGTCGCGCCCATGCTTTTGAGTACGGCGATGTCGCGTTTTTTCTCCATCACTATCATCCACAGCGAGCCGATGAGATTGAAGGCAACCAAGATTAAAGTCAAGCCGACAATCGCAAAACCCAACCACTTTTCGATGTTCATCAGTTTCAAAAATTCGGCGTCCTGTTCGTAGCGGTCTTCGGCTTTGAAGTTTGCGCCCATGATGGCTTTTATTTGCGGAATGACCTGCTGCGGCACCGCGCCGGGTTGCAGTCTGATTTCAAAACTGCTGACTTCGTTTTCGTAACCCAAGAGGTCGCGCGCCAATTCTAAATCCGCAAAAACGTACTGCTGGTCAAAATCCGCCTGCACCGAAAAAGTACCCGCCGGATACAGCGACTTACTGCGAAAAGCATTCAGACTCGTCGCGTTTTTCACGTCGCGCTTTGCCATAAAAACCGTAATCGGCGTCAAATAATCATCGACCGAGGCGGAGAGTTTATTGCGCATTCCGACGCCCAAAACCGCCGTATTCCTTTCGCCGTCGCGCAGCAAAAATTCGCCTTCGCGTATCATTGTGTCGATGCCCGTTACTTCGTTAAAATTGCTGCTCACGCCTTTGATTATCCCGAAATCCTGTGCGCCTTTGTATTCGAAAAAAGCGACTTCTTCCAAAGTCAAAGCGACTTTATCCACTTCCGGCAAGGCCTCTAATTGTGCGATTTTTTCCGCGTCCGCCTCAAAGACTTTTCCGATTTCTGCGGTCACTTTTACTTCCGGATTAAAATTGCTGACCAAGCCCAAAATCAACTCTTCAAAGCCGTTAAAAACCGACATCACGATAATCAACGCCGCCGTGCCGATAGTCAGCCCGAACACCGAAATACCCGTAATAATGTTAATGGCATTCGTCGATTTTTTGGCGAAAAGATAACGCCTTGCTATTTTGAGCGGTAAGTTCATAGCCGCGAAATTAAGCGATTTTTTCCGCCGCCGCGACACTTTACATTTTAAATCCGAGGGTTTGCCGCCGATTTTATCTCCCGAATTGTTCAGTAAGCTACAAAACCGCTGATTCTTGAGGCAGCATTCTAACATCTCGCCGGACTCTTTTATTTTAGGGGCAAGAATCTTCACACCCTTTCCCCGATTACCATTCTGACTCTACTTTTCGTCCGTTCGACAAACACGCTGCCGACCGAACTCCGTGCCAACTAAATTTTACAAACATGAAATTATTTTTACCGAAACTTACCTTTACACTGCTGCTTTTTTTCTCCGCATCTTTTCTGTTTGCGCAAGATATGGAAGTGACGGATGCCACGACCGCACCTTTTACCCCCGAAAATTTAATTACTAATGTTTTTTTGGGGGAAGGTATCGAAGTGACGAGTTTTCAGTACGACGGCGACCCGGCGGCGGTAGGTTATTTTGACCAAGCTACGGACGAACTCGGTATGGAACGCGGGGTGATTATGACTTCCGGTTCTGCTGCCAATGTAGCATTAACAGGAAATGAATTTACCTCTGTCGGCTCCGCTCCCAATATTCAGAACGACGCGGATTTATCGATTTTAGACCCGAATAATGCGAATAATGATATTTCTCGTTACATCATCAGTTTCATCCCCACCTCCGATACTATCAGTTTCAATTATTCTTTCGGTTCGGAAGAATATCCCGAATTTGCCTGTTCTTCTTTTAATGATGTCTTCGGTTTTTTCATCAGCGGTCCGGGTATTAACGGCCCGTTTTCCAATAATGCGGAAAATATTGCCATCATTCCCGGAACGACCGATACTTATGTATCCATCAATAATATTCATCCGCAAAACGGCGGCGGTTGTCCTCCCGTCAACGACGAGTTTTACAATGCTAATGCAACAAACCAACCGATTTATGACGGTTTTACCGATGTTTTTACGGCAACGGCGGTTGTAATTCCTTGTGAAGAATACACCATCAAACTTGCTATTGCAGATAAGGGCGACAATATTCTCGACAGCGGCGTCTTCCTCGAAGCCAAAAGTTTCGGCTCTCCGCCTTTAGACATCGACATCGCGACCGTCAGTCTCGACGGCGGTATCGTCGAGGGCTGTACCGACGCAGTCATCAATATCTCTTTGCCCGACCCCGTCGAAGCCGATTTTCCGATTGAATACGAAATATTGGGCGACGCGATTAACGGCGTCGATTACGCGGAAATTCCTTTAGACTTATTCATTCCGCAGGGCGACAGTACTATCTCCGTGGTCTTAACTGCATTTGAAGACGGTATCGACGAAGGCATTGAAAACTTTGCCATTGCCGTGCGTATCGACCCTTGTAACCTCGACACCTTTTACATTCCCATTCGGGAAAATCAGCTCATCGACCCCGACTTGGGACCCGATATTTCGCAGTGCGCCTCCGAGTCCGTCACGCTCGACGCTTCGCTCGATATCGACTTGCCGCCGGTGCCTACTTTTACCAATGAAACGAATTTTTTAATCGACCCTTTCAATGTTGCCGTTATTTCGACCATCGATGTCGCCGGCGTACAACCCGTTACGCTCGGACCGGGTGTGATTAGGTCGGTTTGCGTGAATATACAACACAACTGGGTCGATGACATCGATATTTTCCTGCAAGCCCCGAACGGACAATTTATTTCGCTCAGTACCGATAACGGCGGAAACGGCAATAATTACACCGACGCTTGTTTTACTCCGAATGCGACCACGGAAATCAGTTTTCCCGGTCCCTTCGCACCGAATACCGCGCCGCCCTTTACCGGTGATTGGCTGCCCGAAGGCGTATGGGAAGACCTCTACGGCGGCGACACCAACGGCGAATGGCAACTCATTGTCATCGACGACTCCAACGGTTTTACCGGAGAGCTTTTGGACTGGTCTATCAGCTTCGAACCGAGTTATCAACTGTACTACGAATGGACACCCTCGGAGGGTTTGAGTTGCGATGATTGCGCCATGCCCGACGCCTCTCCCGACGAAACTACGACCTACACCGTGCGCGTGTACGACACCTACGGCTGTGAAGTTTTCGACTCGATTACCATCGAGGTCATTCCCGCTTTAGAGGCCCCGAATGTGGTGTGCAGCGGAATTACTTTGGAATGTCTGACTTTCAGTTGGGACGATATCGGCAGTCCGACCTACGAGGTCAGTGTGGACGGCGGCCCGTGGATGCCCGCGAGCGGCGGTCTGTCGCACGAGGTCTGCGGCTTGGGTGCCGAGCAAACCGTCGTCATCGAAGTGCGCGGCAGCGACCCGCAGTGCGACGGCTTTATCGGTACGGGAGAATGTACCACGCCCGAATGCGAAGTGCCGACCGTAGTCACCCAAAACGAAGTCGATGTCTCCTGCAACGGCGGCAATGACGGCGAATTAACGATTGAAATGACGGGCAACTTTCCGCCTTTCACCTACACCATCGACGGACAAACCATACCCGATGTCACGACGGCAAACTTCACGGGACTCACCGCCGATTTACACGATTTAACCGTTGTCGATGCTTCGGGCTGTGAACTCGTTTTACAAATTTTGATAGAAGAACCCGCCGGCGCGCAACTCGAAGATGTCCTCCTGCAAGACGTGCAATGCAACGGCACACCCGACGGCAGCGCGACGGTCATTGTCACCGATTTCTTAGGGCCGCTTTCTTTTGCCTGGTCAAACGGCGAGGTCGATTCTGTAGCCGTCAATTTGCCCGGAGGCAATAACGAAGTCTCGATTACCGACGGCAACGGCTGCGAAATCGTCAGCTCGATATTCATCACCGAACCCGACCCGATGGAAGTCACCATCGGCACCGACGATGCTTTTCTCGTTTGCTTTGACAGCAACGACGGCGTACTCACCTCGACGGTCAGCGGCGGTTTGGAGCCTTACACCTACGCGTGGAGCGACCCGCAAATGCAGGACACGCCTACTGCCGAAAACTTGTCCGTCGGTGACTATACTTTAGTCGTCACCGATGCCAATAATTGCAGCGTTCCCGCTACGGCTTCCGTGACTTCTAATACAGAAATTACCACTTCCGTAACGGCAACGCCCGCAGCCTGCGACGGCTCGATTTTGGGTACGGCAACCGTGACAGCGGAAGGCGGTGATGCACCGCTCGGCTACACTTATGTCTGGAGTACCGACGACAATCAAGATACACAAACCGCAACCGGTCTTAACGCGACTTGGTACTACGTGACCGTCTCGAATCTCTTTGCTTGCGAAGTGGTAGATTCCATTCAAATTACCGCACCCGATGCGTTGGAAATCGAATTTACCCAAACACCGACCTCCTGCTCGGACTCGGCAGACGGCGGCGCGAGTCTGACCGTAACGGGCGGTACCGGTCCTTATACTTACGAGTGGAGCGACGGCGGCGCACAAGACCCCGACCGTGACGACTTGGCGGCGGGCATGCAAACGGTTACGGTCAGCGACAGCGAAAACTGCGCGACCGAATTGATGCTCGATATCGAATCCGCTTCGGAAATTTTGGTTGAAATTACGGAAAATATCGGGACGGATTGCTTCGGCGGCAATACCGGCTCCTTAACCGTAACGGCAAGCGGCGGCGACGAAAACTTTACCTTCGCCTGGAATGACCCGGCGGCACAGACCGACGCAACGGCAAGCAATTTGACCGCCGATAATTACTGCGTCACCGTGACCGACGGCGAGGGCTGCTCGGCGACGATTTGCGAGGATGTGAGCGAACCGGAAGCCTTGAGCGTTTCCGAAACCATCGAAAATACTTCCTGTTTTGCGGGCAGTGACGGCACGATAGCGGTCACACCGGCGGGCGGCACCGAGCCTTATGATTACCTGTGGTCAAACGGTCAAATGAGCGCGACGGCAACCGATTTGCCCGCCGGCGATGCGACCGTAGATATTACGGACGCCAATGGCTGTACGATTTCCGCCACCTATACCGTGACCGAGCCGACGGAACTGACGGCGACCACCGAATTTACCGCTCTGAGCTGCGACGGCTCGCCCGACGGTACGGCAACGGTATTCGGCAGCGGCGGTACCGAACCTTACACTTATGTATGGTCGGACGGGCAACCCGGTCAAACCGCAGTCAACTTAGACGCGACGACCTATCAAGTCACGGTAGTCGATGCTAATCTTTGCGAAGCGACGGCGGAAGTCACCCTGACCGAACCCGTGCAGGTCGTCATCGAAGACGTAACTTTTGAAAATGTCAGTTGCTTCGGCGGTACGGACGGCGCGGCGACTTTGATTTTCAGCGGCGGCACCGAGCCGTTTGATATCGAATGGAGCAACGGCGCCACGGGCGAAAATATCGACGGCGTACCGGCGGATAACTATACCGTGACCGTTTCGGATTTGAACGGCTGCACGGCAACCACGACAATTACCATCGAGCAGCCCGCTGATTTGAACATTACCCTCAATCAGACGGGTTCTTTTTGCTTTAACGGCGATGACGGCACGGCGAGTGTGACGAGTTTGGCTTACGGCAATACTCCCGCGGACATAGCCGATTTTACTTTTATTTGGAATACCAACCCCGCACAAACTGCGGCAACCGCCGTCGGTCTGAACGGCGGACAGGAATACGAGGTCGAAATCACCGACCAAGCCGGCTGTCAGTGGACAGAAAGCATCACGGTCGGCAATCCCGCAGAAATCGGTGTTGTTACGGAAGAGGTCAGAAACGTCACTTGCTTTGAGGCGGCTGACGGCGCGGCTACCGTAGCGGGCGGCGGCGGCACAACGCCTTACAGCTACCAGTGGTCGGTCGAAGCCGGCGCGCAAACCACCGCCACGGCGGGCGATTTAGCGGCGGGCAGCTACCGTGTCACTGTCACGGATGCCAACGGCTGTGCTACGCAAACGGAAGTTACCGTAACCGAACCGACGGCTTTAGACCTGACTTTCGATACACAGGCGACTTCCTGCGCAGGTGACTCCGACGGCTCGGCGCGGGCGACTCCTGCGGGCGGTACGTCACCTTACACCGTGGCTTGGTCATCGGGCGACAGCGGTTTGGCTTTGGAAAATTTGGCGGCGGGACTGTACACGGTTTCCGTGGTCGATGCCAACAGTTGCAGCTATAACGACACCGTGCGGGTCTTCGAGCCGGCGGGTGTCGATACGGAAGCGGTCGGTATCGAGGTGACTTGTTTCGGATACGAAGACGGTGCCATCGACTTGGTCAGCACGGGCGGCACGGCTCCTTACACTTACAGTTTGGACGGGGAAAACTTCTTCGGCTCATCGCGTCTCATCGGTTTGACACCCGACTTTTACGACGTGACGATACGCGACGGCAACGGCTGTGAATTTCAGGTTTTCGACGTAGAAGTCGGCGAACCGGATGAATTGACCGTTGAACTCGGAGAGGACATTCGTATTGATTACGGTGACACACCGCAGTTGGTTCCCGACGTTGCGGGTTCTGCCGGCGGCGATATTTATGAATGGAATCCTATCGGCGATTTTGTGGAATTAAATTGCTACGATTGCACAACGACGATTGTCGATACCTTCTCCGGTCAATTGGCTTTGGAAGTAACCGTAACCGACCAAAACGGCTGTACCGCCACGGATATGTTGACGATTTTTGTCGATAAAAAAGTATTGGTACAAGTGCCGACGGGCTTCTCACCGAACGGCAACGGCAACAACGAATTTCTGCAAGCGCACGGCGACTCGGATATCGAGGTGGAAGTTTTCCGCATTTACGACCGCTGGGGCGAACTGCTGTACGAAGCCGGCGGCTTTAATCTCAACGACCCGCTCGGTTGGGACGGTACTTTCCGAGGCAAAGATATGCCCCCCGGTATTTACGTCTGGTACATGGAAATCAGAGCCGAAGACGGAGAGCCGGCAACGTTTAAAGGAAATACGACGCTGATTAGGTAAAGCGGTTGGGGAATTGAGAGGTTGAGAAATTAGGAGGTTAGGAATTGTTTTGCAATGCCTAACCTCCTTTTTTTTTTGGAAATAAATAAATTGTTTAGACCAAGAAGCAGACGAGCTTGCTAAATCTCCTTGCAGGAGGCGGCGGGCAACCGACAACCGACAACCGACAACGAACAATACAAGCTCCGCCCCGTTTTATCGACATCTACTAACCTGTAAAAAAATAAAATTATGGCAACCGACAGAGATTACGATACGCTGAGCGAGGCACTCGATATGTGGAAGAAAGAAGGCTTCGAATACGATTTCAACTTAAAAGAAGACCGACTGGAGTGCAAAAAACTCGGCAAAGATTACCAAGCCAAAGATTTCAATATCGTTAAAGTTGCGCGTTTTGAAGGTATGAGTAACCCCGATGACAATTCGGTTTTGTACGCTATCGAAACCGACGACGGCACCAAAGGAACCCTGACGGATGCGTACAGCACCTACTCGCAGGCGATTTCTCCCGAAATGGCGAAAAAATTATCACGCCACAGTAACAACGCCGTCGGAAATCCTTATCAAGAAGATTAAATAAACACCTTTTGCTTCAGCCTTAACTTAACCGTTAAAAGCGGATATTGCGACAAATGCAGTATCCGCTTTTTCTTTGCTATTTTTGCAAAAAAAACACAGTAAAACGCATGGCTCACAAACGACAGTTATTTTTACAACATCTGGCACAAACGAGTGAATTTCCGTTGCTGCTCGAAATCGAAAGCGGCGCGGGCTGTCACCTTTATGCACCCGACGGGAAAGAGTACCTCGACTTTATCGCCGGCATCGGAGTCAGCAGTTTGGGGCATTGCCACCCGGAGGTCACGGCGGCGGTCAAAGCGCAGGCGGATAAATATTTGCACACCATGGTGTACGGCGAATACGTGCTTACACCGCAGGTAGAACTCGCCGAGCTGATGGTAAAAAACCTGCCCGAAACCCTCGACAGCATCTACTTCACCAACAGCGGTACCGAAGCCACCGAGGGCGCCATGAAACTCGCCAAACGCTATACGGGGCGCAGCGAATTTGTTGCCATGCGCCACGCTTATCACGGTTCTACACAGGGCGCGGCAAGTTTGATGTTTCCCAAAGAATTTACGCAAGCCTATCATCCGTTGCTGCCCGGCGTGACGAATATCGACTTTAACTGTGAATGGTGTCTTTCACAAATTACCGAAAAAACCGCCGCCGTCATCGCCGAAACCGTGCAGGCGGAATGGGGTCTGCGCAAACCGATTAACGGCTATCTGAAAAAACTGCGACAACGCTGCGACGAGGTCGGTGCCCTGCTCATTCTCGACGAAATACAGGCGGGCTACGGGCGCACCGGTACGCTGTGGGCATTCGAGCAGTACGGCATCGTACCCGATATACTGCTGACGGCGAAGGGAATGGGCGGCGGTATGCCTATCGGAGCGTTCATCTCTTCCAAAGAAATCATGAGCGTTTTGTCTTACAACCCGCTGCTGGGTCACATTACGACTTTCGGCGGTCACCCGGTCAGTTGCGCGGCGGCTTTGGCGACTTTAAAAGTGCTGACCCGCGAAAATTATATCGCCGAAGTGCCGAAAAAAGAAGCTGTTCTGCACGAAATGCTGCACCACGAAAAAATTCTGCACGTGCGCACGGCGGGTCTGTGGGCGGCGGTTGAAATGAAAGATTTCGACACCGTGCAAGCCGTCATCAAAAAATGTTTGGAAAAAGGATTGATTACCGATTGGTTTCTGTTTAATGACCGCTCGTTACGCATTGCACCGCCGTTGTTGATTACGGAAGAGGAAATTCGGGAGGGGTGTCG
>JAHDCG010000025.1:0-37445 GCA_020629965.1 Saprospiraceae bacterium
GAGGAAATAGGCGGAAAAAGATGTTTTTAAATTACCGAAATAAATGTTGTCACCTGCTTATTAGAATTATACTCTGCTCTCAGCTTAAAACTCCTGCCTCTCCGTTTCCTTTCTCTGTTACTTTGCTACGCAAACGTTTGAAAGCACGCCCCAAGTAATGCGCAACGTCGCTCGACAGCAAAGACTCTTGCTCCAGCATTTCCGCCGCAATATCGCCCGCCAAACCGTGCAGATAAACACCCGCCAGGCAAGCATCCAACGACGAATAGCCCTGTGCGACCAAGCCCGTCAAAATGCCTGTGAGGACATCGCCGGTGCCGCCCGTCGCCATACCGGGGTTGCCGGTGTTGTTGAAAAAGGCGCGGCCGGACGGCGTCAAAACGACCGTGCTGCCGCCTTTCAAGACGATAAATATTTTGCGGTCGGCGGCAATCTTTCTCAATTTCTCCAAGCGGTCGAAATCATTTTCAAACTCTCCGAACAGCCGTTGCGCTTCTTTCGGGTGCGGCGTGAGTATGCTTTCTTCGGGAATTTCGGACAGCAAATCGGGCTGCTTTGCCAAGATGTTTAACGCGTCCGCATCCAAGACGAGTGGTTGTTTTGCTTTTTCCAAAAAACGAGCGAAGGCGGAAATCGTCACTTCATTCGTACCCAAACCCGGACCGATACCGACGGCGGCATATTCTTTTTCATCGTCAAAATCACTGAAAACAAACTCGTGTTTATCGACCTCGACCATCGCCTCAGGGAAGCTGATTTGCAAAATTTGGTACGCACATTTCGGCGCGTGTACCGTGACCAGACCCGCGCCTGCCCGCAGTACCGCACGAGCGCAGAGCGTGGCCGCACCTACCTTTCCGTAGCTGCCGGCGATGACGAGCGCGTGCCCGAAAGTGCCCTTGTGGTCGTGCGCTTTGCGTTCTTTGATGACCTCGGCGGCGGTGTCCGCGTCGATGTAAAAATTATCGGTTTCGGTTTGTTCGGCGGTTACCTCGTCGAGATTGATGTCGAGCAAATGCCATTTGCCGACGGCATCCTGATTTTCGGGCAGAAAAAAAGCAATTTTCGGATATTGAAAAGAAGCCGTGAAATCGGCGCGAAAACCTTTAACCTCCGTGGTGCGGTCGGCAAACAATCCGGAAGGAATATCGACGGAGATATTGAGGTGCGCGAGGTCGGAGGCGTATTCCAAAATATCCGCCCAATCTTCGTCCAAAGGTCGATTCAGACCCGAACCGAAGACCGCGTCGATGACGCATTCGTCAAATTCTATGTCATCCAAATCTTCGGTGCTTTCGACTTCGATGATTTCAAATAAATCTTTGGCGACCTGATAATTTTCCTGAAAATCTTCACTTTCCGAGTCGGAAATGCGCAGCAGATACACATTCACCTCAAAGCCGAGCGACTGTAAAATTCGCGCAATCGCCAAGCCGTCGCCGCCGTTATTACCCGTACCGCAGAGTACATTCACGGTCAATTCCGGACTGACGCCCTCCTGCAAAAAGAACCAATTGACAAAGCGACGGGCGGCTCGTTCCATGAGTTCGAGCGAGGTAATGTCTTCGTTTTCGATGGTGGCGCGGTCTAATTCGTGCGTTTGTGCGGCGGTGAAAATTTTCATATTTGTTCGTTGTCGGTTGTCGGTTGTCCGTTGCCCGAGGCATTGGTTTTCTCTGCCTTCTGTTTTAAATCTCCGATGAGAGATAGTTTCAGAAGGCACAAAAGTAACTGTTCTTGTTTGAGAAAAGCGGAAATCAGAGAGGAGAAAGAAAGTTAAAATATCCGGTCCGAAGAAAGACGTCGCAGTACAACGTCTCTACAAAATTCAGGAACATTCACCTCGTACAGACGCGGGAAAACGCGTCTCTTTGGACACGTATTTCAATTTTATTTCGCGGTCCGAAGAAAGACGTCGCAGTGCAACGTCTCTACGAAATTCAGGAAATATGCACCTGTTAGTGCCACCGGCACGAAGCACTTCAGCCCGGCTTGCTTCTCAAAGTACGTGAGTGCCGGGGTCGGTCGGAGCCGGATAAATCCATAAACCTACCAACGTATCAAGGCACTCCCCCAGGTAAACCCGCTTCCAAACGCCGCCAAACACACCAAATCCCCTTCCTTAATTTTGCCCGCTTCCCAAGCCTCCGTCAGCGCAATCGGCACGGATGCCGCCGTGGTATTTCCGTACTTTTGAATGTTGTTGTGTACCTGCTCATCGCTCAATCCGAGGCGTTTTTGTACGAACTGCGAAATGCGCAAATTTGCCTGATGCGGGATAAACATGTCCAAATCCGTGACTGCCAAACTTACGGCATCCAAAGCCTCTTTGATGACTTCGGGAAATTTTTGTACCGCCATTTTAAAAACCGCCTGACCTTCCATCTGCGGATAAATGTGACCGTTTTCGACCATGCCGGGTGTCATAAAAATTTCGCCGTATTCGATGCTTTTATCGTAACCAAAATCATAGTCAACGCCCTGTTTATCAAGGTGATAGCCGCCGTGCGTTCCCGGATTTAAAAACGCCAATTTTTCCGCGTAAGTCCCGTCGCTGTGTACTTTCGTCGTCAAAATGCCTTTGCTTTTATCTTCCGTCGGTTGCAAAATTACGGCGCCCGCACCGTCGCCGAAAATGACCGTCACGCCGCGCCCTCGGGTGCTGAAATCCAACCCCATCGAGTGCATTTCCGCGCCGACGAGCAGGATATTTTTGTACAAACCGGTTTTGCAAAATTGGTCTGCCATCTGCAAGCCGTACAAAAAACCCGAGCACTGCTGACGAATGTCGTAGGCGGGTATTTCCGTGCCCGTAATTCCCAATTCGCGCTGCAACAAAACCCCGCAACCCGGAAAATAATAGTCCGGACTCAATGTCGCAAAGATGATGCAGTCGATGTCCGTCAGCTCGATACCGGCGCGCTCGACGGCAACCTTGGCAGCCTCGGCGGCGAGGGTCGTGGTCGTCTGCTCATGCTTTTCGGCGTAGCGACGTTTTTCGATGCCGGTGCGCTCGCGTATCCAAGCGTCGTTGGTGTCCATGACTTTGCTGAGGTCGTCGTTGCTTACTACTTTCTCGGGAACGTAGCTACCCAAGCCTGCTATTTTGGTCTGAAACATAATAGGTTTTTATTTTATTTACGAAATGCAAAAGTGCAGATTGTTCTTTGGATTGACAAGTTTTTGTAGAAGGTGAGAGGAGAGAAAGGTGAGAGGAGAGAGGCGTGCGTCTCTCCCCTCTCCCCTCTCCCCTCTCCCCTAAATTCTCTATCTTTACCCCCCAAGCAAAGTGTTCGTTACATTTCTACACATCAAAAACATAACAATATGTCATTTTTTGAAAAACTGAACATCTGGGCGCGCAACAGCGTCATGCTGAAACTGCTCGTGGTCGGCTTCCTCATTTTACTTTTCATGATTCCGCGTTCTATGATTACGGATTTAATCCGTGACCGAGCTAATCTGCGCGACCGCGCCGTGGAGGAGGTCAGCCAAAAATGGGGTGGTAATCAGACCTTCGGCGGACCCGTCATTTCGGTGCCTTATCGGCAGGAAGTCCGCAATTTTAACGGCAAAGGCGAATACACGGGCAGCACTTTTAATAAAGGCTACGCGCACTTTTTGCCCGATGCGGTCGATGTGACGGGCGAATTGATGCCTTCGGAGCGGTATCGCGGCATTTATGTCGTGGTTCTATACAACACTTTGCTGCGGGTGAAAGGCAATTTCGGGGCTTTTAATACCGATAATTTGGAGGTCTCGGACAAGGATTTGCTGTGGGAAAAGGCCCTTTTCACCGTCGGCATCGAAGACATGAAAGGCGTACAGGAGGCGATTGAATTGACTTTGGCGGACTCGACTTATCAACTCGGACCGGGTACGGTGACCAACGATATTTTTGCCTCGGGCGCGAGCGTGCCGATAAAAATCGACCCGAAAAGCAAGCGGATGGATTTCAATTTCGAGATAAATCTGAACGGCAGCACGGATTTGTTTTTCACGCCTTTCGGCAAAGTAAATACCGTTACGGTTAACTCCGCGTGGGCAAATCCGAGCTTCGACGGCTCTTTTTTACCCGACGAACGCACGGTGAGCGAGGAGGGTTTTACCGCAAATTGGAAGGTACTGCAACTCAATCGAAACTATCAACAAAGCGGTACGGGCGGCTACATTCGTAAAAATAAAGTGGATTTTCCGCGTTACGATAACTACGATATTCGCAGCCTATCAAATTCACTCAGCGGTGATGTCAATTTTCGGCAAACTTCAAATGCCTTCGGAGTCAAACTCATGCTGCCCGTAGATGAGTACCAAAAGACGTACCGCTCGGCAAATTACGCGGCGATTTTTATCATCATCACTTTTCTGACCTTCTTTTTTATCGAAGTTTTGAATCGAAAAAGGCTGCACCCGATACAGTATTTGCTGGTCGGTGCGGCGGTCATTTTGTTTTATGTGCTGCTGTTGTCGCTGTCCGAGCATTTAACTTTTAACAAAGCCTACTTCATTTCCTGCGCCGTCATTTTGACGCTCATCACCGCCTATTGTCACTTTATCCTCGACAATCGCAAACTGACGCTGTTGATGTTCGGTGTTTTGGCGGTGCTGTACACTTTCTTTTACTCGCTGTTGCAGTTGCAGGATTACGCGCTGCTGATGGGCAGTTTCGGTCTGTTGGCGATTTTGGCAGCGGTGATGTTCTTGACACGGAATGTGGATTGGTACGGGATACGGAAGGGTTGAGGAGTTGGTAAGGTTGGGAGGTTGTAGGGTTGAGAGGTTGGGGAGAATCCGAACGACAGAAATTTTTCCCGACTTTGTAGAGACGTGGCATTGCCACGTCTAAAGTCAGAACAAATTCTTATCTTGAGATAAAAAACAGCGAAGGCGGCATTCCCATGAATGTCGCCTTCGCTGTTTATTTCGATAAATTATACTGTGTGGTAAAATAATGCCGTTCCGGAAAAAATATCGGCTGCCGTGAAGTTTTTCCAAACACCTACCAACCACCACCTGTCACCCGCTACCTATCCTTCCATCGCAAATTCCTTCGGATATTCTTTCTTATACACGTGATGAATAACATCGAATGCCGTTACGACCCCTTTTAAATCGTTATCCAGATTGACCACCGGGAGGGTTTTAAATCTTCTGTCCACAAACAACTCGGCGGCGGTGCCGACTTTATCTTTCGGGGCGAGTTTGACCACGCCGGTCGTCATCACTTCGGATACTTTTCGTTTGGAGGCGACGACGGCGGCATCGCGGTCTTTCCACAGGTCGAAGGTCGTAATCAGACCGACCAATTTACCGTTTTCGGTGACGGGCAGTTGTTGCAGACGTTTTCTGACCATAACATCGTTTACCGCAGCGAGTGTATCATCGGGACTGACGGTGACGGGATTTTTGGTCATAATGTCGCGTACATGTTCGTTTAACATAGGGCAGATATTTTTGTGATGATAGAAAAGAAAAAGCCGTGAGCAGACAGACTTGCTGTTTCGCTCACGGCTTAAATGTACGGCTAATTTCGGAAATTCAAAAAAATTTTGTTAAAAAGTTGTGATTTCGGACAAAAATTTGAGTTTAGGTCTGTGACTTTCGGAGAATGCGGTATTATGTTTAATCGGCTTTTTTTGCTGTTTTTATCTGTTCCCTTACCTTAGACGTGGCAGTGCCACGTCTCTACAAATTGAGCATTTAGGTTTTCGGAACATCGTAATCAAGTGCAAACGGCACGAAACACACCAGCCCGGCTTGTCCCTGTGGGTCAAGGTTGATTGGCTCTCAATTTCACCCGTAAACTTAGGCACGGAGCATATTCCCCCATTGGGGGTTAGGGGGTTTTCGTGGGCAGAAACTCGCGTCTCAAACCCCCTCCGCCCCCAATGGGGGAACCCTGCCGGAAGTGACTTGTGTCCGCAGACGCTCCGGACTTAGAAACAATCAACCCTGCCTGTGGGTACGTTTATGCCGAGAGGAAACAGCAAGATGTCGCAGTGCCACGTCTCTACAAATATCAGCTTGCGCGCTTTGTCATGACCGCTCAACTTCTCAAACTCCCAACACCCCAACCTCTCAACCTTCCGTCACCTCTCCAAAAAGGTCATATTCCTCCGCATCCGTAATTTTCACCGTCGCAAAATCCCCGAGGCGCACGTAGTTATCTTTGGCGGCGACGAGGACTTCGTTATCCACTTCTACGGAGTCGCCTTCGGTGCGACCGATAAAAAATTCACCTTCTTTGCGGTCGAAAAGGACGCGGTAGGTGTTGCCGATTTTGGCTGCGTTTTTTGCAAAAGAAATTTCGCGCTGAATGTCCATCAGGCGGTTGGCGCGGTCGGCTTTGACCTCGGCGGGCACATCGTCGGCGACATCGTAAGCAATCGTGTTTTCTTCGTGCGAGTATTGAAAAACACCCAAACGGTCGAAACGCATTTCTTTCACAAAATCACACATATCCTGAAATTCTGCCTCCGTCTCGCCCGGATAGCCGACCAGCATGGTGGTACGCAGCGTGATACCCGGCACTTTTTCGCGGGCAATGCGGATGAGTTCCGTGGTTTCTTCGCGGGTGATTTGGCGGCGCATCCGCTCCAAAACCGCATTGCTAGCGTGCTGCAAAGGAATGTCGAGATAGTTGCAAATTTCTTTGCGGGCGGCAATCGCGTCAAAAATTTCGAGCGGAAATTTAGACGGATAAGCATAGTGCAAACGAATCCATTCGATGCCTTCGACGTCGGCGAGGGCGTGCAGCAGGCGCGGCAGTTCGCGTTTTTTGTAGATGTCTAAGCCGTAGTAAGTCAACTCCTGCGCAATGAGCATCAATTCTTTCACGCCCGTGCGGGCGAGGTTTTCGGCTTCTTTGACGAGGTCTTCGATGGTGCGCGAAACGTGTTTGCCGCGCATCAAAGGTATCGCGCAAAAGGAACAGGTGCGGTTACAGCCTTCCGAAATTTTGAGGTAAGCGTAGTGGCGCGGGGTCATCGGCATGCGTTCGCCGATGAGGTCGTGTTGGTAATCGACGTTGAATTTGGCGAGCAAACCGGGCAGTTCCAAAGTGCCGAACCAAGCATCGACTTCGGGAATTTCCTCTTCGAGATTGTCTTTATAACGCTGTGACAAACAGCCCGTTGCGTAGAGTTTGTCGATTTTTCCCTGCGTTTTCAAGTCTGCATATTGCAAAATGGTATTGACGCTTTCTTCCTTCGCCAAGTCGATAAAACCGCAGGTATTGACCACGATAATATTCGCCTCTTCGTTGCTGTCGTGTACTACGTCGTAGTCATTGTGTTTGAGCTGCGTGATGAGATTTTCGGAGTCCACTAAGTTTTTCGAGCAACCGAGGGTTACTACATTTACTTTATCCTGCTTGAGCGTCTTTGTCTTCATAAATTGAAATTTGACCGCAAAAGTACAGAGTTTCGGGCATAAAAAATGAGGGCAACCATCCTAAGACAGTTACCCTCGAATAACCCCAAAAAACTATTCTTGAAATATCTTTTGCGTCGGTAATTTTGGGTTTGCAATGCGTCGGAGAGGTATTCCGTACCGGTGCAAACCGCAATTACGCAGTCCGAATGCCGCCGGGGAGGGCGACAGTGCTTCGTTATCCGAAGCCCTTATGTTTTTGTTGCAAAAAGGATTTGTCGATACCGCTTTTAAAATAAAATCTGCGGTTTAAATAATTGTGGTGTGCTCTTAAAAATTACTGTGATATAAATTTTACCTCGTAATAATTGTGTGTCTTATTTAACCTTTAATTACGGTGCAAAGATACGGAGATTTTTAATACGACTTTGACGAAAAAGGAGGGATGTCGCACCAATCGGAAGTTTCGGATTTCATACTGCTTTTTTCTTCACGGCAATTTTTCCGTATTTTTTATAAAATAATTTTTAATAAATATTTTCATCATAACAATTTGAAAATCAATCGGTTAAACATTTATCATAAATTATTATAAAAATTTTTCACTTTTTTTTTGAAACCTGTCGAACATATCGTTTTCGTGTGCGTCTAATCGACATAAAACAGCAAAAAACCGTAAGATACAGACGATTAGTTCGTCAAAAGTTCTCTTGAGTGTAGTTAGTTTTTCTCTCTTGTGCGACATACGAAAAGGATACTCACCTGACTGAATCCGCTTTTTCGTGTGTCGCCTTTTTCACTCTTTCGGACTTAAAAAATACAGAACATCGTGTTCGCAAAATCTTGAGTGTAGTTAGTTTTTCTCTCTTGTGCGGCATACGAAAAGGATACTCACCTGACTGAATCCCTTTTTCGTTTGCCGCCTTTTTTTTGCCCGAAAGACTGTTTTCAACTTTTTCCGGTTTAAGAGTTTAGGAGGTTCAGGCGTTTAGCCGCTAAACGATTAAACGCCTAAACCCTTAAACACCTCTCTCCTACCGCACCACGATTTTCTTCACCGCCTTACCCGTTTCGTTTGCCAAAGAAAAGAAGTAAACGCCGGCATGTAATTCACCTAATCGGGTTCGGGTTTGCAGCGATTGTGCGTTTTCATACATGCCCGCCGTCACCGTTTTGCCGGTAATATCGGTCAAAGTCCAACGCAAATTTTGTACTTCATTCAACTCCGCACGCACCCGAATTTCGACCGCGCCCGCCGCCTGTACATTCGGGAAAACGGAAAAACCGCTCAAGCCCGCTAAATTCGTTGTACTGCTGATTTCCGCCGCCGTAAACAAACCTTGTGCGCTGTATTCATCTTCGCAAAAATAGTAGTTGTTGTAAGTGCGTACCGTCCAGCGGTAATTCGAGCCGATGACTAAATCGTCTTCCAGTTGTATCTGTGATTCAGTGGTTTCAAAACGCTTCAAAGTGACTGAGCTGTTGCCCAAAAATATTTCCAATTGCACGGTGTAACCGAGCGCGTTTTCCGCATCTGCCCAATCCAAAACAGCATTTTGGTAGTGCTGCAATTCTTCGTTGACGGGCGACAGCAACTCCAAAGTACCGAGCACCGGACCGGGGTCTTGATTGGTCAGCACTTCGGGCTTTTCATCGACCAAATTGGCGCGCATCGCCGCCGACTGCTCCGCCGAAAAGCGGTAGCTGCAGCCGTCGTTCGCATAGGACATAATCAGTGTGCCGTCCACCTGAAAGGTCTCGTCGTTGGGGTCGTGCAGAGTCGCGGCACTGACATCGTCGCTGTTGCAATTCCAACGGTAAGCGATATAGTCCGGTGCGGTATCACAAAATCCGTCGGCGGCAAAAGTGCAGTTGCTGCCGTCCACGCGCTCCACCACTGCCGTATCGACAATCAGCGTATCGGTGTACAAAACGTCCTGAAAAAAAGTGTAATCGTACAGCACGGTATCGGGCGCGGGTTCGCTCCAGTTCGTGACCGCACTGCCGTCGTAACCGTGACCGCCTTCCCAACCGAGAAAAGGGTGCGGCAGCGACAAGCCGTGTCCCATTTCGTGCGCCCAGGTGTGGTCGGCGGGCGCTGCGCAACTTTTCGCCATTGCCATGCCCGCGTAAGGTAAATTGTAGCCGCAGTTGCCCGCCGGGTCGCTGACAAAGTAGCAGTTGATGGTATTCTCCACATTATTCGCAAACATCATATCCGCGCCGTCGAGTACGGATTCGTGTGCATTCCAAGCGGAGTTGGCGATGTAGTTAATGTCGCCCTCGATGTAAAATTCGATTTCAGATTCCGCAAAATCATTGTTCAAAGTACACAGCGCATCGAGCAGACTGTTGACGGAAAAATAGCCTGTTCCCGCGTCCGTACCCAAAAGGTGAATGGTCAACGGCACACGCAGTATTTCGTCGTCTTTGGTATCGTAGCCGGAGGGGTCGAGTTGGTATTCCGTCAGCCATTTTGACTTAAAAGACGGACTGCCGCAGGGGAGAAGGTCTTGTTGTGATTGGGCATTTAAGCTCACGAAAACTAAAGAAAAAAGAGTGCAGAGAAGTAAAATTCTTTTCATAATAAGGTGGATTTAATGGTTCGTTACACAATTCGGCAAAACAGAAAATTCGGTCATCAGCCAAACAGATTCCCGGGTCCTCTTGGTGTCATTAACTGCTCCAACAGTCCCGGCAACACATCGGGACGCAAAAAGTAAATCAAGGCTAAGGTAGCAAAAAGCCCGTAAAGCGCACCGTATAAATGCGCATCATGTCCGATATTATCATTATTTTGTAAGCCTTTGTAGCGAGAATAAGCCACATAAGCAATCGCCAGTAAAACGCCGGGCAAAGGCGGAAAAATAAACCATTGCCACGGGTCGAAAAGGATAAAAGCAAACACCAAAGCGGAGGTCGCTCCGGAAGCCCCGACCGCCCCGTAATGCGGGTGATTTGCGTGTTTGAAATAGGAAGGAATCGAACTGATAACAACGGCGGAAAGATACAAAGCCACGTAAAAAACAATGCCGAGCGGATTGCCGAATAACTTGCCGAAATAAAACTCGATAGCCTGACCGATTTGGTACAGAACAAACATATTAATCAGCAAGTGATTCCAACTGTCGGTCGAGTGCACAAAACCGTGCGTTATGAAGCGATACCACTCCCCGTTTTGCGCGATGGCGTAGGGTCGAAACAGCAAACGCTCATACAGTACGCGGTCGTTAAAGGCTTGGTACGAAATGAGAGAAGTGATGACAATGAGAATAACGGTAACGGACACGGCAGTTTGTTTTTGTGAATAATTTTGCTGCAATGTACCACAAAAACCTCGTCTTTACGAAAAAAAATTGCGGGCACAAGACAAATCGAACAGACTGCGTTACTTACTCAAAAGGTGACTTTGAGTCACCCTTTGCGTAAATCCGGATAAAAAAATCAATTCACGTTCGTCGTCGCAAACAACCGCTTGACGCTGAACCTGCCCGCACCGTTGACTAAAAGCATGAGCAGACCGCCGGTTATCGCGATATTTTTCATAAACATAATAGCTTGCAGCCGCTTCATTTCTTCGGGATATTGCCACCAACTGTGCACGATAAAAGTGACGGGTATCCAATAAATTAACAGCATCGTGACGCCGAGACCGACCCGATAACCAATCAGTACCAAAATGCCGCCGATGAGCAGAAAAATGATGACGCCGACGAGCAGCATGTCCTGATTCCAAGTGATGCCGTAGTCGGTCATCATCTCTTTTGTCTTTTTAAAATAGAAAATACTGTCGTATGCCTCGTATAAGAAGATAAAAGAAAGGAAAGTGCGCGCGATTAAGTCGATAAAATCTTTCATAGAATATGTAAACCGGTCGTGAAGAAAATTGTGCGGTGCAAGGTAGGGAAAAATGTTTAGTATTGTTTAGGCATTTAGAGGTTTAGTTGTTCAAAGCGACCTAAACGATCAGACCCTAAGTTGTTAAACCTCCTCGTTTTCTCTCCACAAAAAACATCTTCACTTCGCCCAAATTTTTAATCGGTAACTTGCCGCGCTCTTCGTAATTAAATGTGCCGTTGACGTGTTTAAAAGTCGCTTCGGAGATGTTGACTTTATCGGTCGCACCGGCGGTTTCCAGTCGCGCCGCTACGTTCACGGTATCGCCCCAGATGTCATAAGCGAATTTTTTAGAACCGACTACCCCCGCCACCAACGGCCCGGTGTGAATGCCGATGCGGGCTTTGAAAGCGGGTTTACCCGCAGCATTGCGTTTTTTATTCCAAACTTTTAAATAATCCTGCATGTCGAGCGCGGCGTGAATTAGGTCGCTCGGCTGTTCGTTATCCGTGCCGCGTACCCCGCCGACGCACATGTAAGCATCGCCGATAGTTTTGATTTTTTCGACGTTGTATTTGTCAATTATTTTGTCAAAGGCTTTGAAAACGGTATCTAAATCTTTAACCAATTCCTGCGGTGACATACGATTGGCAATCGAGCTAAAGCCCTCGAAATCAGTAAACATCACGGTCGCTTCTTTGAAGTGCTGCGGCTGAGATTTGCCGGTAATTTTCAACTCTTCCGCCACTTTAACGGGCAAAATATTGAGCAGTAAGTTGTTACTGCGTTCTTTTTCGGCGGAAATCTGCGCGTTCTTTTCCTCTAAGACCTTAGCGTGTTTTTTGGATTGCAAATAAAGGAAAAACGCCGCTCCCGCCAATATCAAGCCCAGACCCGCGAGTGCAAGAAACAAATTACGCTGCGTCGTTGCCAATTCGGCGGTTGCCGCTCGCTCGCGCAGTTCGGCGCGTTGCGATTGCAGAGCGAGGTCTTTGGAAATCAACTCCAGACTGTCCGTCACCGCGCTGTATCGCATACTGTCGAGCACGTTTTTTTGCTCTGCCAGCAGCAGGTCGGTTTGCGCCTGTTGCAAACTCAAGCCGTCGATTCGCTTTTGCATATAACCGCGCTCCTTGTTCAATTTTTCGAGCGCTTCGGTCATTTCCCGATTTTGCGCGCGCGCATTTTTGGCACTTCTGCGATTGATTTGTGCGGCGGTTTCCGCTTGAATATTGGCTTTCAGCAATTCGATAGCTGCGCTGTAATCCTCGGCTTCCCGCTTTCGATTTCGAGCCTCAGCGAGCGCACGCAACTCGGTATAAGCCGCTATTTTTATCTTGGAGTCTTCCGCCAAATTGACACTCTGCTCAAATTTTTCCGTCGCTTTTTTGCGCGAAAACAAACCGGGCTGCTCCTGAATCGCCAAACCCGCCCGATATGCCGCCCGCGCCTGATTGTTTTTATTGGCAGAAGCAATCGCAAAGCCGAAAGCCTTTTCCGCCCATTCCTCCGCACTCTTATAGTCTTTCTCACCGTAAAAATATTCGGACTTATTCAACGCATCCCGAAACTCGGGCGTCGCCTGATAAACCTCGTCCGTTTCGCCGAAGGTAAAGGCAAAAGCGAGGAAAAGAAAGCCGCAGCAGAGCAGCATTTTAGCAAGGGAAAATAATTGTTTTCTGTACATCGGTGTGACATTCGGGTAAAGGGGGAAAAGATTTTTATATATGGATTTTCTAAAAATGAACACACCTAAAAACGTTTGCTGTCTGCGAATGTTCTGCAAAGAATACGGTGTGACTTGTTAAATTTTCGGGGCGAGATAAAGGGGTAGGTATGAAATTTAGTGCAAAAACGAAACCGGGAAAAGTTAAAGAAGGAAGGGGTTTTTAATACGGCTCTAAACCCCTAACCCCGGGGGTTGATTGCTTCCAAAGTTTAGCGCACCGGGGCACAAGTCGCTCCCGGTAGGGTTCCCCCGATTCGGGGGCAGAGGGGGCTGAAGACGCCCGGCTCTACTCGTCTTCAGCCCCCTAACCGGGGGGACTTTCTGCGCGCTTAAGTTCGTGATAAATCTTCAAGTATTTAAATTATATGCATTAAAAATCAGTATAAAAAGTCATTATCACAAAATTTTGCGAAACAAAATCGAAATTTTAGAAAAATAAAAGAGAGTAGCAGCGAAAATCATAAAGAATCATAAAAAATCAGCGTCAAAAGTTCCTCCTTACACCAGCATCTGAAACAGCAAAGGATTGTCATTTAAACTCTGAAAATCAATTCCCTGCGCCCGCATCCGATCTTTCAAACCCTGCAAATCTTCCGACGCCCGCACCTGAATACCCACCAAAGCCGGACCCAAAGCGCGATTGTGTTTTTTCGTATATTCAAAATGCGTAATGTCGTCCGTCTCCCCCAAGACCTCGTTCAAAAACTCGCGTAAAGCTCCTGCCCGCTGCGGAAAACTGATGACAAAATAGTGCTTTAATCCTTCGTACAGCAGACTGCGCTCTTTGATTTCTTCCGTCCGCGTGATGTCGTTATTGCTGCCGCAAACGATGCATACGACGTTTTTGCCTTTAATTTCACTGCGAAAAGAGTCCAACGCCGCGATGCCGAGCGCACCCGCCGGTTCGGTGACGATTCCCTCTTCGTTATACATTTTTAAAATCGTCGTGCACACCTTCCCTTCCGACACCAAAATCATGTCGTCGATGACCTCTTTTCCGATGGCAAAGGTGCGCTCTCCTACCCTTTTTACCGCCGCGCCGTCCACAAACGAGTCGATGGTATCGAGCGTGACGATTTTATTTTCGCGCAAAGATTTTTGCATCGCCGGCGCACCTTTCGGCTCTACCCCGATAATTTTTGTCTGCGGCGAAAGCTGCTTAAAGCAAGACCCCAAGCCCGAAATCAAGCCGCCGCCGCCGACCGTAACAAACAGATAATCAATGGGTTCGGTCAGACTTTCTAAAATTTCCAAACCGATGGTGCCCTGCCCTTCTATCGTTTTATCGTCATCGAAAGGATGCACGAAAACTGTCCCGTGCGTTTCGCTGTACGCCTTTGCCGCCGCAAAACTGTCGTCAAAAGTATCGCCCGTCAATATGACCTCGACGTAGTCCTGCCCAAACAGTTTTACCTTTTTTACCTTCTGCGAAGGCGTCACCGAAGGCATATAAATTTTGCCTTTCACCCCCATCGCCGAGCAAGCGTAAGCAACACCCTGCGCGTGATTTCCCGCCGAGGCGCAGACTACCCCTTTTTCTAATTTTTCACGCGGTACGGAGGCCATTTTGTTGTACGCGCCTCTGATTTTAAACGAGCGCACCGTCTGCAAATCTTCGCGTTTGAGCCACACATTGCAGCCGTATTCCGCACTCAAATTGAAGTTGCGTTGCAGCGGCGTATTAAGCGCGATGCCGTTGAGGCGCACTTTGGCTTTATAAAGATTTTCTACGGAAACGAGCGGATTTACGGCGGTCATGGTTGCTACGGTTTACGGTGGACGGGCGGCTCTGTTCGACTTTTCTTTGCTGATGTGTCGATAAAATGTTCCCCGTTTGATTATTCGACAAAATTAAGCCGGAAATGCAGGATTAAAGATTTTTAAATATTTTGAGTTCCGATTTACAGGAAGGTGTACGGATACGGGTTCTGTCAATGGGTGAATAGGTTCAAAACGTAAACTACCGCTCTAACCTTCTTGTCCCTCAGGAAGACGTGGCAGTGCCGTGTCTCTACAAATCCGGGTTCATAAGTCAGGTCGGTCACTGCCCGACTGCCCGACTCCCCCGACCTCTCAACGCTTCATCTTCTCCCGCTTCTTCTGATACCCCCGCGCCGTAAAATACAAAAACGCCGCCAGTACCGCCAACATAATCACCAAAGCAATCGGCGACAAAACATTCTTATAAATCGCCAACGATACGATGCTCACGAGAAATAAGGTCGGCATTTCGTTCAGCAGTCGAAAAGTAAACGAACTGTACGGTTTTTCGCCGTTTTTCAACTTCGCAATCATCTTTTTCACCCAAATATGGTAAGCTATGAGCGCGAAAAGCAACAGCAACTTCGAGTGCATCCAGCTGTTGGCACGTATCCATTCCGCGCCGCTTTGCATGGTGTAAATGACCAACATCGCAATGCCGCCGACCCAGGTTATCATCATCGCCGGGTTGAGAATAATTTTGTAAGCCCGCTCCATCATGATGTTGTACTGCGGCAGCAAAACGTCGCGCTCCGCCTGCGGTCTGTCCGCCGACTCGCGGTGATAAACGAACATGCGTCCGAGGTAGAAAAATCCCGCAAACCACGATACCCAACCGACAATGTGAAATACTTTGAAAAAATTTATCCAGTCCATTTTGTTGTTTTTAGCGGAGAGCAGCGAGTTGAGAGTTGAGAGTTTGCACGCTGCTTTCCGAGTTTAAATTTCGAGGGTCAAAGCTATAAAAAAAGCAGCACTCTTCCGGTACGGATTTTTCGACACTCATCGAAATGAATTTTCAAGAAGTATACGGCTGACACACAGCGTTGTTTTTCCGTGATACAACGCGCCGGATGTTCACTATAAAAATGTTTGACACCGGCGATAATCATAACATCGGTGTCAGACGCTTTTCTTCGCTTGAACCTTGGATTTTATTCGCAATGTTTTCGACTTTTACCGGTATCAGCGTCAGACACCTAAGCAATTACTTAAAATCAATGCAGTTCAAAAATAAAAGAGCGTGTATCCGGTACCGGATACACGCTCTTCTTTTTGTTGTTATGCAAATTTTTAAAACTTCAAAACCGCCATTACCGCGCCCGAAATCCCCATCAGTGCGACCAAATAACCGGCGTCGATTAAAAACAACTTCAGCGATTTTTTCTGATACAGATAGTTAATCGCCGTAGCCGGAACGGCGTAAAAAAGTGCTGCCATCATCCCGTGAAAGCCGCCGTGCATAAAGGTTTGCTCCGCCGGGTCGTGCATATTGACGATGTAATTGACTGCGAAAGACAAGACAACCATCATCAAAAAAGACAGAGCGTAAGTCATCACTAAACCCTTTTGCGCCTGCTCGTCGGTGACGCCGGTTTCGGCTTGCCACGCTTTGCCGAAAAGGGCGGTGTACCACAGGGCGCCGAGGGCGAAGGCAGCGAGGGCGCCGAGGATTGGTTCTAAAAATGTCATAATTGTAACGTTTTTTGTTTGTGAAAAAAGATTATTCGGGGTAAATGTAGGGAATAATTTAAAACTTTAAAAATAAAGGCGTTTGACTGTGATTATGCCCCCTTTAAAACATAAAAAAGCCTCCTCTGCGCAGTTGCAAAGAAGGCTCTGAAAAAAAGTATGAAAATTTTTAGGCGGCGGGTTCCCGGCTTTGCCATCGGGCTAATACTCGCAAAAATAATCCATCATTTCGCGGGCTTCTTGATGTCCGAGTTCCTCGCTTTTCTCCAAATCCGCGCAACCGGGGGCAGTTTCGTAGAGCGTTATAAAAGTCAAACCGCGATTAAAATAAGCGTCGGCGTTGTTCTCGTCAATCTCCAAAGCGAGGGTGTAATCCTGCACCGCCGCGCCCGTATAGCCGAACAAGACGTGCAGATTTCCGCGATTGATAAACGGCTCGGCTTTGCGAAATTCCGTCTCGTCGATGGCGCGATTCATGTCTTGCAGCGCACCGGCAAAGTCGCCGAGCATCTTGCGCGTGAGTCCGCGATTCAGGTAAGCTTTCGGATAGTCCGCGCCTTTTAATTCGATAATTTTATTGTAATCAGCAAGTGCTTTTTGCGGCTCGCCCGTCTCTTTGTGCAGGAGAGCGCGGTCGAAATAGGCTTTGGTTAAATCTTGCTGCAACTCCAAGGCACGGTCAAAATGCGCCCGTGCCGCCGTTTTATTTCCGTTGATTTTTTCGACGCGACCGAGGTTATAAAAAGCAATGGCAAACTCGGGGTTCAGCTCCGTGGCTTTTTTAAATGCCGCCTGCGCCTTTTGATATTTTTCTTCTTTCAAATATATCAAGCCGCGCAAATCGTAAGCTAAAGCAGACTCCGGAAATTCAAGCAGCAGCGTATCCGTTTTAGCGACCGCCTCCGCATAATTTTCCGTATCGACATCGTACATGGCAGACTCGGCGAGTTCTAATTCACGCGCGTCGTACTCCTCCTCTCCCACTTTTTTGTCGAGCAATTCGTAATAATAATTCATCCTTTGCTCAGCGTTCAGTTCTTCTTTTGCGCCGGCGGGGTCGGACGACAGTACGTTTATCATATTGTCTTTGCCGCGATAGCCGTACAAATCGGCGGCGTGCGGATTGAGGACGGCGGCTTTGGCAAAGTCGGCTTCGGCTTCGGTCGTCATACCCATCAAAGAGCGATAGTAAGCGCGCGTCAACAGAATTTGCGTGCTGTTCGGACTTGCCGAGTAGGCTTCGTCCAAGGTGATATTTGCCGCTTCGAGGTCGCCGCTGCGGTACTCCGCATTGGCTTTCATCAGCAATCGCTGCTCGTCGCCGCGCGGGGCGTCGGTGGTGTAGGTTCTGCCGCTGAGGGCTTTGCGTCCGTCTCGGCTTTGTCCGAAAATTTCGGTGACAAAGAGAGTCAGAATTAAAACGCAAAAGATTTTAAGGTCGAAATTTTTCATAGACATTTTATTTATCGGGTTAGGCCTCTGAAACGAGGCACAAAAAAAAATAATTGTGAATTATTCACTTGTTTAACTAACAAAAATAAAGGCAACAATGTTTAGAATAATAGTTTTACTTTCAAACTTTAACTAAAGACAATTTTGTCGCCGTTTTAATCAATCATCCTATATGAAAGTCAAAAATTTGGAAAAGGAGTTAGAAAAGATTTTCAATCGCATGGTACAGGAAGATTTTCGGGCCGAACTCATCGCGGAGACCGTACATCCGGACTACCGCTTCAGCGCGAAAAATCTGTACCGCTATCTGATTTTGCGAGATTTCGATTTACGAAAAATTCATGACAGTCTGTCGGATTTGGGAATTTCGGCAATGCGCAGCGGCGAAGGTTATGTATTTGCCAATGTCCTGCTTTCGTTACGTTTGCTGAATTTAATTCTCGGTCACGAAATGCAGGATGATTTTGATATTGAATACAAAGGCTATCGCAAAAGCAAGAAAATGCTGCGTCGCCACGCCAACGAATTGTTTAATAAAGCACAAAAAAAGCACTTCACCGAAATCATGGTGACGATGCCGACGGAAGCGGCGGAAGACGTTGATTTACTGCGCAGCCTCGTCGATGCGGGCATGGAAACGGCGCGGATAAATTGCAGCCACGACGATATACCGGTGTGGAAAAAAATGATAGCCAACATTCAGGCAGTCAGCAAAGAATTGAAAAAAGATGTCAAAATCTATATGGATATGTCGGGTCCGAAAATCCGCATTGCCGACCTGAAAGTTTTGTCGAAAAAAGGAAAAGAAAAATCCTTTATCAAAATACAAACGGGTGAACATTTGACCCTGACCAAACGCACCACCGACGGCAAACAAGCCGTGTACGGAGACGACAACAGCTTGATTTCGGGCAGCGAAGTCGGGGTATTATTGCCGCAAATTATCGACGATTTACAGGTCAAAGACCGTGTATTTTTTGACGACGGTATGATTGAAGCGGTGGTCACAAAAAAGACTAAAACGGATGCTAAACTGCTGATTACCAAGGCTTACAAAAACAAATTGGGCAGCGGTAAAGGCATCAATCTGCCCGATACCAAACTCAACCTGCCCTCGCTGACCGAGCGCGACATCGAGCTGCTGCCCTTCATCTGCAAGCACGCCGATATTGTCGGTTACTCCTTCGTGCGCACCCCCGAAGATGTGGCGGCACTTTACAAAGAATTGGAAAATTTCGACTGCCCCGACATGGGCGTTGTGCTGAAAATTGAAAATAAGGAGGCTTTTGAAAATTTGCCTTTAATGCTTTTCGAAGCCATGAAAAGACAAAAGGTCGGCGTGATGATAGCGCGCGGAGATTTAGCGGTAGAAATCGGTTTCGAGCGCATCGCCGAGGTACAAAACCAAATTTTGTGGCTCTGCGAGGCGGCGCACGTTCCCGTCATTTGGGCGACGCAGGTCTTGGAAAATCTCGCAAAAACGGGTATCCCCACCCGCGCCGAGGTCAGCGATGCGGTGCAGAGTGCGCAGGCGGAATGCGTAATGCTGAACAAAGGTCCGTACATCGCAGAGGCCGTAGCGACTTTGAAAAATATTTTGATTTCTGCGGAAGCGCATTCTTTTAAGCGTAAAAATGCGCTGCGGTCTTTGAATGTAGCGCGGAACACTCTGCAAAAAATGTATTGAGTCGTTGCCGGTTGAGCACTCATCTGACGCGGATTTTTCGCCGCATGGCGATATAATGCTCGTCGGATGCGTGCGCCTATCAAAAACGAAAACTTTAATTTTCATTATCATCGACACGTCAGATGTTCCTTATTTTGACCCTCGTCAAAAAGGAGCATCCGACGTGTATCTAAAAAACTCCTATGAAATTTTATTCGCGCAAGCTCATCAAACCGGGCGATTTGAATGCCAACAACACTCTTTTCGGCGGTCAACTGCTGCGTTGGATTGACGAAGAAGCGGGCATTTATACCATGACCAAACTCAACAGTCGGCGCACGGTGACGAAGTATATTTCCGAAATTAATTTTGTCAGCAGCGCACGGCAGGCGGACACGATTGAAATCGGTTTGGCTTTTTCCGATATCGGACGTACTTCGATTACTTTGAGCTGTGTAGTCCGCAATCTCGTGACCAAAAATGTCATCATTGAAATCGACAAAATCGTTTTTGTAAATGTGGACGAAAACGACCGACCGCTGCCGCACGGCTTGACGCGGGAGGATATAGAACGGGAGGCATTATGAGAGCGAGCAACCGACAACGGGCAACTATCTTTTAAACTTTTCCTAAACGGGCAATCGACAACGGACAATAGGCAACAAAAAACTATTTTTGCGGAAAAAATCACTACCATGCAAAAGTTATTAACCGCACTCGTTTTTCTCACCTTATGCAGCACCGCATTTGCCCAAGATAAGAAGGATTGGGACGTGACCGCGCCGCCCGTTATCGAATACAAAAACACCGACATCCAAACCGACGAAGGTACTTGGCTCAACGTCGATGAACACGAGGGTACGCTCGTTTTCGACCTGCTCGGCGACATTTATACGCTGCCGCTCGCGGGCGGAAAAGCAACGGCGATTCGTACCGGCATTGCTTGGGAAGTACAGCCGCGCTTTAGTCCGGACGGCAAGAAAATTCTGTTTACCTCGGATGCCGGCGGCGGGGATAATATTTGGAGCATGAACCGTGACGGCAGCGACGCGGAACAGTTGACGAAGGAAGATTTTCGGCTGTTGAACAATGCGGTGTGGTCGCCGGACGGTAATTATTTTGCGGCACGAAAGCACTTTACCTCGGGTCGTTCACTCGGCGCGGGCGAAATGTGGCTGTACCACCAAACGGGCGGTGCGGGCACGCAACTGACCGAGCGTAAAAACGACCAACAGGACGTCAACGAACCCGCTTTTTCGCCCGACGGTCGTTATTTGTATTACAGCGAAGACGAATATCCCGGCGGCTATTTTCAGTATAATAAAGACCCCAACGACCAAATTTACGTCATCAAACGCTATGACCGCGAGACGGGTAAGACGACCAAAATCACGGGCGGTCCCGGCGGTGCGATGCGTCCGCAAGTGTCGCCGGACGGTAAGAAGTTGGCTTACGTGCATCGCGTGCGCGCCAAAACCGTACTGATGCTGCACGACTTGGAGACGGGCGAGGAGTTTATGATTTACGACGGACTGAGCAAAGACCAAAGCGAGGCTTGGGCGATTTTCGGAACGTATCCGGGCTTTGATTGGCTGGCGGATAATACGCACGTGGTGATATGGGCGCAGGGAAAAATCAAGAAAATAAATACGAAAACGAAGGCGGTTGCGGACATTCCTTTTCAGGTCGATGCGCAGTTGCAAATTGCGGAAACGCTGAAATTTACGAACCCCGTTTTTGAGAAAAATATCGACGTGAAGGTCATTCGCCACGCAGTGACTTCACCCGATGAGAAGACTTTGGTTTTTAATGCCGTCGGTCATTTATGGTCAAAGAAATTGCCCGACGGTAAACCGCAGCGACTGACGGACAGCAAAGATTTTGAGTTTGAACCCGCCTTTGCGCCCGACGGCAACAGCATTGTTTATGTAACTTGGAATGACCAAGAAAAAGGGGCGATTCGCACTTTAGATTTGACAAGTAAAGCGAGCAAAAAACTGACGAGCAAAAAAGGAATTTACCGCACCCCGAGCTACTCGCCGGACGGTAAAGTGATTGTCTATCGCAAAGACGGCGGCAACTCGCATCAGGGCTACACGCACACCAAGGAGCCGGGAATTTATACAATGAAAGTGAGTGCCCCAACCTCCCAACCCCACAACCTCTTAACTCCCAAAGGCGAATATCCTGTTTTTAACAAAGACGGTTCGCGCGTTTTTTATCAGACGGGCGGCTTTCTGTTCGGTAGTTTGACGAAGGCGTATCACAGTATCAAAACGGACGGATATGATGACCGAAAAATCGCGGATGCCAAGTATGCGCAGCGTTTTTCGGTGAGTCCGGACAACGAATGGATTGCCTGGTCGGAACTCTACAAGGTTTACATCGCACCGATGCCGCAGACCGGGCAGTCGGTCGGTTTGAGCGCGAAAACGAAAGCCGTGCCGGTGGCGCAGGTCGCTAAAGATGCAGGTATCAATCTGCATTGGTCGGCAGACAGTAAGAAGTTGCATTGGACGCTGGGCGAGGCGTATTTTACGAGTGAACTGACGGAACGATTTACCTTTTTAAAGAACTCTGTGGACAGCATTCCGCCCATGGATACGGTCGGCATTGCGGTGGGTTTGCAAGTTGCGGCAGACAAGCCCGGCGGCATGATTGCCTTTATCAACGCCCGCATCATCACGATGGAAGGCGATAAAGTAATTGACAACGGAACGCTGATTGTCGAAGATAATATTATTACGCAAATCGGCGCAACGGGTGACATTCGCGTGCCGGGTAAAGCAAAAGTTATCGACGTGCAAGGGAAAACAATAATGCCGGGCATCATCGACGTACACGGGCATTTGGGTAATTTTCGTTACGGTCTCAGCCCGCAGCAGCAGTGGGAATATTTCGCGAATTTGGCTTACGGCGTTACGACGGCGCACGACCCGAGCAGTAACTCGGAAATGATTTTTTCGCATTCGGAAATGATAAAAACCGGCGATATGGTCGGTCCGCGCCTCTACTCGACCGGCAACATTTTGTACGGTGCGGACGGAGATTTTAAAGCGGTCATCAACGGCTTGGAAGATGCGCGCTCGGCCCTGCGCCGCACGAAGGCTTACGGAGCATTCAGCGTAAAAAGCTACAATCAGCCGCGCCGCGACCAACGGCAGCAGGTCATACAGGCTGCCAAAGAACTGGAAATGCTGGTGGTGCCCGAGGGCGGCTCGACGATGTACCACAACCTGACGCAGGTAGTGGACGGACACACGGGCGTGGAGCACAACATCCCCGTTGCGCCGCTGTACAACGACATTGTGCAGATGTGGGCGGCAACGAAAGCGCATAATACGCCGACGCTGATTGTCAATTACGGCGGTATGAACGGCGAGTATTATTTTTACGAAAAAGATAAAATCTGGGAAAAGTCACGACTGCTGAATTTTATGCCGCGCGAGATGCTGGACAGCCGCGCCCGTCACCGCACGGCAGTGCCGCAGGAGGAGTACGACAACGGTCACATTTTGGTGGCGGAGTCTTGTAAGAAATTGCAGGATGCGGGTGTGAATATCAACCTTGGAGCGCACGGTCAGTTGCAGGGTCTCGGCGCACACTGGGAGCTGTGGATGCTGCACCAAGGCGGCATGACGAACCTCGAAGCGTTGCGTGCCGCGACTATGAACGGCGCGATTTATCTGGGTATGGAGCAGGAAATCGGCTCGCTGGAGCAAGGTAAATTGGCGGATTTAATTGTCATCGACGGCAATCCCTTACAGGAAATACGCGACACGGAAAAGGTGGTTTATACGATGGTAAACGGACGACTGTACGATGCGGAGCAGATGAACGAGGTCGGAAATTATGACAAAAAGCGTGAGAAATTCTATTTTGAAGAAGCGGGCAGCGGCAACGGATTTCCGTATTTCGAGCGGACGGGAAGTCATGTGCGGGGGCAGTGCGGGTGTGGGTTGTAAGGCTTTTTGAACCTGATTATGATGGGGTAAGAGTTTGGTTTTACTTCGTAAAACATCTGTGACTTCCGCTTTTGACGTGTCACGGATTAAGTTTTTCGCCGTGTGATTTTTTGTTATCTTTACGCTAACGAAAAACTACACAGATTATGGAAGAGCAAATTACGAGTCCGCACGACAAATTTTTCAAGCGCATTTTTTCATCGGTCACGGAGGTGCGCGTATTTCTCAAGCATTTTTTGCGGTCGGACATTCTGGACGGTCTGCGCTTGGAAACATTGGAACACCGAGGCGGCGAAAGTTTTGTCGATAAAAAGATGAAAGAATTTTTCACGGACATGGTTTATGTCTGTGAGCACACGAACGGTCAAACGCTGAAAATCAGCATTCTGTTCGAGCATAAAAGCTATTGGGATGCGAAATTGCCGGTGCAGCTTTTGACCTACCTGACGGAAGGCTACAAAAGTCAGACTAAGGATAAAAACGCTGTGCACATCAATTACATTCTGCCGATTTTGCTGTATCACGGCCCGAAAAATCGGAAGCAGCAGGAGCTGAAAGATATGGTAAAAAATCCGGTCGCGCTGTTCGAGCGGTACCTGCCGAATTCTGCTTGCGAAGTCATCGATTTGAATGTAATTGCGGATAGTATAATTATGTCCATTACGGAAAGTGTAGTGCTTTCCAAGACTTTGACCGTTTTTAAATACAGCAGCGACAAGAGTTACATCTTGCAAAATTCGCGGGAAATTCTTAGTTTTACCCAACGAAATTTATCAAGCTACGAAAAACGCGAACTGATTGTAAAATTTGTGCGTTATATTTTCGCGGCGCATCGTTTTGACGAACAAGAAATTAATCAATTTACAGAAAATTTAGATGTTATGGGACAGGCAGTTGTCGGTAGTTATGCGGATGTTTTGTTGGAGAAGGGCATGGAAAAGGGAAAAATAAAGGAAAGCACCTTAAAAAGTATAAAATCTCTATGCTATTCCTTAAAATTTCTTTCGGGTTTTCCGGAAGAAAAAATAGCTAAGGTCACTTCGAGTACGCTGAAGATGACTGTTACTCTGCGGAAATTACTCGAAAAGAACAATGTGAAATCTGCTGAAAAAGCAATTCTGAAAAACTACTTCAAGGATGTTGAATTAGACGAAAAAGAACGAAAAGAACTTTTGAAAAGCATCCGCGATTATTATGCTTCCGCATAATAATCCTGTTCATCTGTTCCAAAAACAGCCGCATCGAACTCCATCGACGCGGCTGTTTTTATTTCAAACCGTCATCTTTTGAGGGTTAAATACAAGACCTGACAATATTTCTCCGATTTTTTTATATTTTACAGCGATATTCTAAATTCTTCACCTGACACATTGTTATGAAAAATTTCCTGCTTTTTATCTCCTTATTTTTTGCCGTACAACATCTCGCCGCACAAGACACCCTCTATTTGCAAGGCAGAAAAGAACCCGTTTTAGTCAATATACTCAAAGTCAAAAACAAGACCATCGAGTACAATAAATACGGGGGCAGCTCCGATAAAACGCTGACCGTCAGCCGTGACCGCGTCGCGCGTTTCGGGTACAAACCAACCGAAGAACAACTCGCCGCCGATGCCGCCGACCTCGCAGACTTGACGACGCCTTATGTCCGCAAAACGCACACCTTTTATCTGGCAACGCGCGGTCTGTTGGGTTTGCCGACCGTCGGAGCGTATTACGACCACAGTCTGTACACCAATGCAAGCGGCTCTTTGAACATCGGAGGATTTGCCGGCGGCGGTTTGGTGAATGCGGGCGAATCGGAAAATCGCACGGTACCGACGGGCCGGTTTATCGAACTGGGCAGTCGCTTAGAGACGGGAAAAAATCGCCTGTTTTTTCACTCGGGAATGAACGTGCGTAAAGAGTTTTACAACTTCGACAGCATGGTGGAGTCCGTTGTTTTGGGCATACCTTTCGGGGCGACTTTTCGTGCTAATACGGGGGCTTATCTGTCGGCGGGCGGTGAGTTGCATTCGCGGTCGTGGGCGGAGCCTTTGTTTCGGTTGAGGTTTGGGTGGAGTTTTTGATCGCCTACTCTCCCGGCAATACAGACGGTGCCCGAAATTTTCCACACAGAATACGAAATGTTTTTCGCGTCCGCAGCCAAAAAGCTGCGGCTGAGACCGATAATATTTTCGCCTTCGATGACGCGCCCTACCCCGCTTTCACAACTGCTCAATACCGCCAAATCGGTTTGTAAATGCAGGTTTTGAACCTCGTGCGCATGAATCAAATCCTTGTCGGAATCGGTGGCAGTACAGCAGGCGAAAGCAGACAGTCGCGGGTCGTAAAAATTCATCATGCCGTGAGTGGCATTGTGCAGATATAGATAAGTTTTTTTGCAGTTCTGCCGTCAAATTTATTACCGTCGCGGTTTCTTTGAGCAAGACTGCTTTTTTTTGGTCGGGTTTTGTATTCTTTCAACAAGTAATCCAACTCCGCGTAAGGCCTTTTTTCGTCGCTTTTCAGCAAAATTTCAAAAGGTAAAAGCCACAAATCGCGCTCCGGAATGATAATCAAATGCTGCTTGCAGGCGAGTTCTTTTTCTAAAGGTTGCAGCAGTATTCTGTAGAGTTCGTGACTTTGTCTGATAATTTTATCGTTGAAATGCAGCAAACAGGGGTGACTTAATACTTTTCGGCAGCTCTTCAATTTTTGTCTCCCTTCCGTTTCACTTTTACGGCAAATTCTGAGATTTTATCTCTTTTGCAATAAAAATTTCTTTAAAACTCAACCTTTTCCACCTCCGACCCCTTATATTTGCACTCATATCGCCGAAATAAACATTTTTCCTCTTACCTGAATTTTGCCTTTTTACCGGGTTGCCGCCGCAGACGGTCTGCGCAACGGTTGAAACCTCGTTTGCAAAAATCTAATCAAATAAAATGATGAAAAATGTCTTCGCGGTCCTGCTGCTCCTTTGTTTGCCCTCCTTTTTACTCGCCCAAAATACGCGTAAAGTCCTCATTCTCGGTATCGACGGCTGTCGGCAGGATGCTCTGCAAAATGCCGCTACGCCCAATCTCGACGGGCTGCTCAACTACGCCGTTTATTCCTACGATGCCCTCACCCACGCCCCCACCTGGAGCGCGACGGGCTGGAGCACGATGCTGACCGGCGTTTGGGAAACAAAGCACGGCGCGTACAGCAATGCTTTTACGAATACGAATTACACCGATTGGCCGAGCTTGTTCAGCCGTGTAGAAAGCTACGACCCGATGCTCAATACCGTCTCGGTCTGCACTTGGGGACCGATAAACGATAACATCGTCACCGTTGCCGACAGCGAGATTACCCTTACCAATAACGATGCGGCGGTCAAAAACGAAGGGGTCGATTTGCTCACCAACAGCGACCCGGATGTGCTGTTTTTGGATTTCAGCGACGTCGATTACGCGGGTCACGCCAATGGCTTTACCGCCAACGGGGCGACCTACCTGAGCGTCATAGAAACCACGGACGGCTACGTCGGCGAAGTGCTCACCGCCCTGCAAAACCGCTCGACCTACGCACAGGAAGAGTGGCTCATCATGGTGGCAACCGACCACGGCGGCAATACTTCCGGTCACGGCGGCACGACCTTCGCCGAGCGTAATGTATTTATGATTGCCGCCCGCCCCGGCACCGACCCCGTCGAACTCGGAAAAACGGTTAATACCGTTCCCGTCACCGACGCGCTGCAACTGAACAACAGCGATCAACACCTTAAACCCGCCGACAGCAGTCCTTTTGCTTTCGGTGCAAACACCGATTTTTCGATAGAAATGCGGGTACGCGCTACCTCGCTGACGGGCGACGCGAGCTTTATGAGTAACAAAAACCGGGCGAGCGGCTTTAATACCGGTTGGATTATTTCTACTCCCAACAGTCAATCGCAATGGAAAGTAAACATCGGTGACGGCAGCAGCCGCGCCGACCTCAACGGCGGCATCATCGACGACGGCGACTGGCACCACCTGACCGTGACTTGCGACCGCGACGGCATGATGAAAATCTACCACGACGGGGAGTTTCAGGGCGAAACGAGCATAGCGAATATCGGAAATTTGGACTCGGGTTTCGACCTGCACGTCGGGCAGGACGGCACGGGCAGCTATGGATTTCCGTACAACGGCAGCCTGCGCGAAATTCGTATTTTCAATACCGTTTTGGACGCACAAACCGTACAAGACTACGCCTGTCAAACCTTTGACGCGGCTCACCCCAACGGCGCCGACCTCCTTGCCTACTATCCGATGAACGAAGGCAGCGGCACAACGATGACCAATACCGCAGACGCTGCCAATCCGCTGACCCTCATCAACGGTACGGCAAACTGGAGCACTCCGGTTAACAATCTGATTTGCACCGATTACGACAACACCCCGCGTCAGCCCGACCTCGCCCGACGGTGTTGGAGCATCTGATGATACCTATTGACCCGGCTTGGGATTTGGACGGCGAGTCGATGATTTCGGCGGCGGTATTGACCGTGACTTTACGGGCTTTCACGGTAAAAACGGAAGAGAAATCCGCGCAACTCGTTTGGGAAACCGCAACGGAAGTCAATTTTTCGCACTTCATCGTCGAAAGAAGTACCGACGCTGCGGAATGGGAAGAACTCGGGCGGCAAACGGGCGGGCAAACGCGTTATGCCTACACGGACAAAAACGCTTTCGACGGATACGGTACGGAGTTGTATTACCGTTTGCGCATCGTCGATTTGGACGGCAGCGTACAGTATTCGCCCGTGCGCCGGGTGACTTATACGGCGGCGAAAAAAATCGATATTTATCCCAATCCGACGGGCGGTAGCTTATTTTTCGGAAAAAACGGCGTACGCCTGACCCAAACGGAAATCTTCGATGCGGGCGGTAATTTGCTGCAAAGCATCCCCGGCGATATTTCTCAAATCGAAACGGCTGACTTACCGAAAGGCGTTTATTATCTGCGTCTGTTATCGGCGGATAACACGGTGACGGAGGAGGTTTTTGTGCGGGAGTGATTTGGGGTTTATTTGGTTATTTGTTGATTTGTTTATTTGTGGGGTGGTAACGAACGGATAGAATTTTGTGCGGAAAAATCAGCTTATCGACTAAAGTCGATGCTACGGAGCGGATTCCGTAGCGTCGATTTTAATCGACCGGCTATCACAAAAAAATCAAAAAAAAAAGGCAGCCTATCGAACGCACATTCGACAGGCTGCTTTTTTCCCCACCCCCAAAAGTCAGAGTTGATTGGTTCTTAATTTTACTCGCAAACTTAGGCACGGAGCGAGTTCCCCCATTGGGGGTTAGGGGGGATTTCGTGAGCAGAAACCTGCGTCTCAGACCCCCTCCGCCCCCAATGGGGGAACCCTACCGGAAGCGACCGGTTGCCCTGATACGCTGGACTTCAGAAACAATCAACCATGCCCAAAAGTGCCAACGGCACGAGACACTTCAGCCCGGTACGTAAGTGACGGGTAAACCGTAAGAACAACCCACCCCCGAATGCTACCGGTATGCTAATGCCGGGAATTAACACCAATCAAAACACCCCCTCCGCCAAACCGACGAAGAGGGTGTTTTTCCGTAAAATAAAAGAGTAAAAGTCTAAAGTTGTCGAGCAATTAGACGCCTAAACAACTAAACTCTTAAACAACCTTTACTTAATCTCATAAGTAGAAGCATCACCCAAAACGGCAGGTGCTTCCTCAATCATTTCGATGTTACCCTGACGGTCATCGACGCGGTCGTTATCACCGAACATGCCCTGCGGCGTAATCAGCGGCGCAATAACCAAAGCCACAACCGACATCAACTTCAACAAGATATTCAAAGACGGACCCGAAGTATCTTTAAACGGATCACCGACCGTATCACCGACAACCGCCGCTTTGTGCGCCTCGCTGCCTTTGTAGTGCTTCGTGCCTTTGATGTCCACCCCTTCCTCAAACATTTTCTTTGCGTTATCCCAGGCACCGCCGGCGTTGGATTGGAAAATCGCCATCAAAACACCCGACACGGTGACACCCGCAATCAAACCGCCCAACATCTCCGCACCGCCGAGGAAACCGATGATGACGGGAGAAATAACCGCAATCAAACCCGGCAAAATCATTTCGCGGATAGAAGCATCCGTCGAGATTTTCACACACTTTGCGTATTCCGCCTTGCCGTCCGCTGCGTCGAAAATTGCGCGGTCTTCGGCAGTCCAAGTGTTCATGTCGTCGCTGGTGTTGCGCTTCATGACCGCCAGGGCTGCTTTCAACTCGGGAATGGTATTAAACTGACGACGTACTTCGTTAATCATATCCATCGCCGCGCGACCTACCGCATTCATCGCCATCGACGAGAAAAGGAAAGGCAACATACCGCCGAGTAACAGACCCGCCATTACTTTCGGGCGAGCAATGTCAATCGCGTCGATACCTGCCGTGGTCATAAAGGCCGCAAAAAGTGCCAGTGCCGTCAATGCCGCCGAACCGATGGCAAAACCCTTACCGATGGCTGCTGTCGTGTTACCGACCGCATCGAGCTTATCCGTGCGCTGACGTACTTCTTTCGGCAAATTTGCCATTTCCGCAATACCGCCCGCATTATCCGCTACGGGACCGTAAGCATCGACTGCCAATTGAATACCCGTATTCGACAACATACCGACCGCCGCAATCGCAATACCGTACAAGCCCGCGTAGTGGTGCGCACCCAAGATAGCGACACACAAAATCAAAATCGGAATGGCCGTAGATTGCATCCCGACGCCCAAGCCCGCAATGATATTCGTCGCAGAGCCGGTCACCGATTGATCGACAATCGACTGCACCGCTTTGGTACCCGTGCCCGTATATTTTTCCGTCACAAAACCGATACCGAGACCGGCCACCAAGCCGAACAAAACCGCCGCAAAAACCCCGGTATTCACGTATTCTACACCTTTATAAGTCCAAGACTCGGGCAACATGGTCGTCACAATCAAAAAAGTCGCCACCAACATCAAAACGGCTGCGATAATCTCACCCATATTTAATGCTTTTTGCGGGTCACCGCCCTCTTTCACGCGCACAAAGAAAGTACCGATGATAGAAGTCACGATACCCGCGCTCGCCAATGTTAAAGGCAACAAGACCGCCGACAGACCGTTCATGCCGTCTGCCCACACACCGCCGGCTACCGTCGCACCGCCCATCAGGGCCGCACCGAGTACCATCGTACCGATGATGGAACCGACGTAAGACTCGAACAAATCCGCGCCCATTCCTGCCACGTCACCTACGTTGTCACCTACGTTATCCGCAATGGTAGCGGGGTTCAGCGGGTGATCTTCGGGGATACCGGCTTCGACTTTACCTACCAAATCCGCGCCCACATCGGCTGCTTTGGTGTAGATACCGCCGCCCACACGCGCAAAAAGTGCAATGGAAGAAGCACCGAAAGAGAAACCCGTCAGCACGGTAATTACTCTGATGACCGAGTCGGGGTCGCCCGACTGCAAACCGAATTGAGAACCGAAAATGAGCAACAAAACACTCAACCCCAAGACACCCAAGCCGACCACACCGAGACCCATCACCGCACCGCCCGCAAAGGCGACTTCGAGCGCCTTACCGAGACCGGTACGCGCCGCATTAGTGGTACGCACATTGGCTTTGGTGGCGACTTTCATCCCAATAAAACCGGCGAGTGCCGAGCAAATCGCACCGACGATAAAAGCGACGCCGATCATAAAGGAAGAGTTTACCGGGTCGGCGGTGAATGCCAAAAGAGCCGCCACGACGACGACGAAGATTGCGAGGACGCGGTACTCGGCCTTGAGGAATGCCATGGCACCGTCAGCAATGTTGTCAGCGATACGTCCCATGCGCGGCGTTCCTACCTCTTGCTTGGTCACCCAAGCCGATTTCCACGCCGTGTATAACAAGGCGATGACCCCCAACACGGGAAAAATCAATGTCAAATTACCCATAATTTCGTTTTGTTTTAATGATTTAATTTAGAGAAAAGAGGACTGTGAGTGTAGTCTCTCCGTTTAAGCCCGGCAAATGTAGTAAATAGGTTTGGAACGTGCAAATGTGGGATGTACGAATTACGATGTACGATGTACGACGTGTGATTTACGATGTACGAGCTGTACTTTCCGGGCGGCAGATAAATGCGGGATAATTCGGACAGTTACCGAACGTATTGACTTTTACATCTAAACCGACCGGTGATAAATAAAACAAGACTAAAGGCAAGAAAAACTAAACCCGCTACCAACTACCAACCACCACCCAACACCTGTTAGCGCACCCGCCACCAACTACCACCCACCACCCATATTCTACCGCATCTCAGGCAGTTTCCATTTTCTGCGCACCGCAAAAATGCGGATGACGATGATGAAGACTATCGTAATAATCATGGCGACCTCGTATTGCAAGCTGAAATTACGCAACAACAGGTACAAAATCGCTCCCGCCATACAAGCCGTCGCGTAAACGGTGCCGCGAAAAATGAGCGGAACGACATTACACAACACATCGCGCACCACGCCGCCGAAGCAGGCCGATACCGTACCCATGATGACCGCCACCGCCGGGTGCAGCCCCAACGCCAAGGTTTTTTCCAAGCCCAAAATCGTAAAAAGTCCGATACCGACGGCATCGAAAAGGAACATGGTTTTGCGCAGTTTTTGGATATATTTGCGAAAGAAAAAACTCAGCGGCACGGCTATTCCGATGAGTATCAGATAGTTATTGTCCTGCATCCAGCCGACGGGTGTGCTGCCGATGAGCATATCGCGCAGGGTGCCGCCGCCGACCGCCGTGACGAAGGCAATGACCGCCGCCCCGAAAATGTCGAATTTTTGTTTGGTCGCCGTCAGTACCCCGCTGATGGCAAAAACGAAAGTACCGATGAGGTCGATGGCGTAGATGAAATTCATGCTTTTTGTTGAATCGTTGAATCGTTGAAAACCTCATCATAAAAAAGCCGAGCTTTCCTGACGCGAGCACTCAACAACGTGACAAATAATCAAATATTCCCGAAACCGCAAAACTATACTTTATGTCCGAAGTCATGATGACATTCGCCGAAAATGAACAACATTTGCGCGGCATTTTGGCATTACAAAAGCTAAACCATAAAAAAAATGTGACGGCGCAGGAAGCGACCGAACAGGGTTTTGTCACGGTCTCGCACAGCTATGAATTATTGGCGACGATGAATGTCGATTATCCGCATACCGTCGCGCTCGCGAAGGGAAAAGTTATCGCTTATGCTTTGGTGATGCTGCGCAAATTCGGGGATGAAATACCCGTCTTGCTGCCGATGTTCGCACGACTTAACGACCTGATATACAGAGGACAGCGCATCGGTGACAGCCGTTATTTCATTATGGGTCAAATCTGCATTGACAAAGATTTTCGCGGTCGCGACATCTTTTATAAACTGTACGAAAATCTGCGAAAAAGGACGCAAAACGATTTTGATTTCATCCTCACGGAAGTCGCCGCGCGGAACAAACGTTCCCTGCGGGCACACGAGAAGGCGGGTTTCGAGACGCTGAAAATCTACACCGCTCCGGACGGTGAAAAGTGGCATATTATTTTGTTGGATGTTAGACGCTAAGTTATAGACGTTAGAATTCTGTTCTGACTTCCTTGTCTTTATCAACTCGTATCTTTTTGAATTTTAAATTTAAAACGCCTCATTAAAATCCAAAAAAAACGGGCATCGCTGTGAGCGATACCCGTTTTTTTATTTGCAAGGTCTAAACCTTAAATCTTACCCGGTTTAGATTGTTTTTTCTTTTCTTCCGCAGCCGGCTTGACTTCCTTAGCGGGCGCACCGCCTTCGGCTTCTTTGCGTTTCTGAATTTTATTCAACAGCAAAGCCGCTTTCATAATAAAATCCTGGTGGTGCATTTCGTATTCATTGTGTACCATCAGCAGACGCGCGGCATCCCATGAGGCACTGCCCGGCACGATTTGCTTCGCCGCAATCGGGTGCAACCAGTATTCCAAATTATTGGAACGCAGGTAAGAACCGTCCAAACGGAAGTCGATAACCCGAGACAATTTATTCAAAGAAAAGAGGTAATCCGTCTCTTTGTTCAATGCTTTTTGCAGGTCGAAAATGTGGACGTGGTCAAAGTAAACGCCCGCTTTTTCGCAGAGGAAAATATCGCGGCGACCGTCGAAAACGACGATGGTTTCTACGCGGTATTTGCGCATGGCATTCCACAGAAAACGCTTGACGTTTTGGTGAACGGGACGCAGGTTTTTGAAAACCCATTGCAGTCCGCGCTCGTCGTGTTGAAAATCCTCCTGATAAGGACGCGGACGACCCGTGCGCATGTTAATGACTTCTCTTTCGCGGCTGATGGTGTGACCCAAATCGTCCGTGCGGCTGTACACGCTGACGTAATCGACGTCGGCGGTATTTATCCAGCTTTCGAGAAAAATTTTGTTCGTTCTTCGCTCGAATACCAAGAGAGAAATCTCGGCAACGGCAAAAAAGTTAGGGAAACCTCCGTAGATATTTCCGTATTTCAGTTCGAGTATGGCAAAATCTTGATTCACTTTCTCCGGTGATGTTTTTCGTTTAACAATTTTATTTCATTCTCAATATCGACACAAATTTCGCGGAACTAATCCGTTTTGTCGAGGCAGTGTTTCAGTAGGCTTTGGCTTTTAGGCGTAATTTGCAGGGTTTTAATCCTCGCCGGAAAATGCCCGTAGTTCTGTGCTTTCGCAAAGATGCGGCAAATTAGATAAAAAGTCGGAAAAACAAACTATTTTTTCCCGTTATTATCATTTTACCGCAAGTAACGACCTTCTTTTCGTTGAACGCAAGAAAGTCATATTTGTTTTTTAGCCGAATATCGTACCCGATAACCCAAAATAAAAAGTTTGCATATTTCTAAATCAATAACCAAACTTCTCGATTTTTTCCCCTCGCGCAAAGTCTAAAATCTAACGTCTAAAATCCAAAGTCTAAAATCTGAACTCTCCGTCCTCATAAATCAACTCCTCATCGGCAAATATCCGCCCCCCGTTTTTCATCTCCGTTATCATATCCCAGTGCACCGCCGACTCGTTTTTGCCGCCGCACTGCCCGTAACTTTGCCCGATGGCCATGTGTACGGTGCCGCCGATTTTTTCATCAAACAGAATATTTTTTGTCGTCTGTTGAATGTTGTAATTTGTGCCGATTGCTGCCTCGCCGAAGCGTCGCGTACCGGGCATCGCAAAGATTTTATCCAAATATTCCTTGCCGCGTTGTGCTTCCCACTTTTCGATGTAGCCGTCTTTGACGGTCAGGCGCACACCTTCTATATCATGCCCGCCGTGCAGACTCGGGTAGCTGAAATACACCTGCCCGTTCACGCTGTTTTCTACGGGCGAAGTATAGACCTCGCCGCTCGGCATATTCGTCTGACCGTCGCTGTTTATCCACGTTCTGCCTTTGGTCGAAAAGGTAATATCCGTGCCTTCCGTGACGTAGCGCACCGTTTCGCGCCCGTTCAGCAAATCTACAATTTTCTGCTGACTTTTGCGGCGGTCGAGCCAGGACTGCTGCGGGTCGTCGTCGAATAAATTACAGGCTCCGAACACAAATTTTTCGTAAGCCTCCAAAGACATACCCGCCAACTGCGCACTCGCCAAAGTCGGAAATTGACACAAATTCCGCTTCAAAGCCCGCGTCGCCGTCCGCGCAAAGTAAGTATCGTTAATCCCCTTCGTCGCCGCCCCGCGTTTGGCTCTTTTCTCCGCATCGACGCCCTGCTCTTCGGCCGTATTAAAAGGTGCGCGAATGTACAGATAGCAATTGAACTCTTCCACCATTTGCTTCCGAAACGGCGAAACGTACTCCAACTGCATATCCTGTGCCTCTTCCATAAAAATCCTGTCCTGCCCCAAAAACGCCATATTCACTTCTACGTGCGCCCCTTTGCGTGTCGCCTCCCGAAAAACTTCCCGCACCAACGGCTCGGCCAACAGCGTCGTTTGGATAAAAAACTTATCCCCCGGCTGCGTTTCCAGGCAGTAGTTGACTAAGAGTTGCGCGTATTTTTTGAGGATGTTTGACATTAGTTTACTTGGTTTAGGCTTTTTCGTTTGAGTTGTCGGAAAAAGGTTTGAGTGGTTAGACTTGTTTGAGTCGTTGGAATTGTTAGAGTCGTTGCTGTAATTGACAGCCGTTTTTATGGAAAAGGCAGACGTATATAAATAATTAAAACCACATTCAAATTTTAAAATTCGTTGCAAAATTTACAAACGTCTGCCGCCGTCAACCGCCAACCGTCAACCGTCAACCTCACTTCGCTTCCGCTTTCTTCCGACGCTTCCGGCGCGTCTTGAACAACTCCACGATTTCCTTTTCTTTCAAGAATTTCAAGTCGAGGAAAGTCACGCTGACAAATTTCTTGATATCTTGGTAATCGCGGCCGCGTTTGTCCGTGTATTTTTTCAGCAGTTTGCGCACGTAAGTCATGCACAATTCTTTCACATCCTGATTGAATTTTTGGTTGAGGAAAATGCCCATATAGACTTTGAACGTCTTGACCGCCTCCATAAACGCCGCGTAATCGGTGACCTCCAAGTTTTGCATAAAGCGACGGAAATAACTGAAAATCGTCTTACGCACACACTCGTTGACCGTGGAAAGTCCTTCGTGTGCATTGTAAAAATCTTTCACTTTTTCCTGCACCTCGGGCACGGTGTAGCCCTGATTGTGGATGGCATTCGTCAGTTTATAAAACTCGGAAATCTCGTCGTTGTAAGTCAAATCGAACAACTCCGCGATACGCAAATCCGCCTCCGGGGTCAGGTCGAAGTCCTTATTATTGTGCAATTCCAAGACAAAATCCAACCACTTTTCGTCGAAGTTGTCCATATCCGCGCGCACCTTGTCTATGACCTTCGCGAGTTCCTTACGATTGGCATCGTCGAGGTCGAAAAAGAAAGCGTACAGACCCGTAATTTGCAAATGTTCTTCCGTACCCTGAAAGATTTTGTTGGTGATAAAATCCTTGATGTGCGGCACCAAAGAGTCGTTCGGGTATTCCGATTTGACGCGGTACATCAGGAAAGATTTGAGCGCTTTAAAATGCACTTTCATCTCGCTGATAGTCTCCGGAAAAGTCGCCGATTGATAGTTTTCGTTGACAAATTGCTTTTTGTAACGCGCCAATCCCACCCGGCGGTCGCGCGGGTCACGGTAGCGGTCGAGGCGGTGCCCTTGCAGGTAGTAGCGCACGCGTTTATTTTCTACTTCCGATATCAAATTCGTCACCCAAATATCCGAACTGTACGCAAAACCCATTTGAATCGTCTGCCCCATACGCTTTTTCAAAATGTCGAAATTCGCGGAGTTATACACCGCCGTCAGCATATTTTTGAAATGTTCCTGCGGGTGTTGGTATTTATCGCGGTCGTTTCCTTCACCACGCAAAACACTGAAACCCAACGCTTTAGGCAAAAACAAACCTTCAAACTCGGGGCGCATAATCGACTCTTCAAAAGAAACCAATTGCAAGGGGTCTTTCTCCGCCACCTTATCGTACAACATCGCAATGCGCGGTTCGTACTGTTCTTTCATTGCATTATAATCGTCCTCTTCCTCGGTATCGAGGTAGGTCTGCAACTCTTCCGAGTTCTGAATTTCTTCGGCGAGCGCGTCCAGTTGCTCTTTGTATTCTTGTGCTAATTCGACTTTCATATTGGTGTTGAATTGTTGAGATGTTGAATCGTTGAATTGACTTTGCAATCTGTATTCGACTTTCTCTTACGTCCTTTAATTTCGATAGTTTTCCAAAGCAAAAAATCGCCTGGATAAAAAACGAACCTGACTGAGCAATTAAGCTCGGTCAGGTTCGCCGGTTTTTCTCTAAAAAACCGAAAAGGTACAAATCGTCTTTGACTTGCGCGGCAAATATAGGAGAATGCGGGGGGAAATCAAAGGAGGAAAGCAGGATATTTTTAC
>JAHDCG010000025.1:37545-48729 GCA_020629965.1 Saprospiraceae bacterium
TCGTCGTCTTTATTACAAGAAACAGAAGTCACGGCTACCGCCAAAAGCAGCATAAAAAGTACTCTTAATTTCATAATTTTTGTGTTTTAAATCTTCCGAAAAAGATTGGTTTGAGATTAAAAAGGAGCAACATTGCTCAATCGGCGCGCAAGAACGTCATTATTTTTACAATAACAAATTATTTGCATATAAAATCAAATAAATTATCATCCGCCAAAATTTGCGACGGTTTTGTACGCGCGACTGGAACGCCGACTGTTTTATAAACGCTGCCAAACCTTTCCCAAATTCTTTTCAAATATATTTCACATTTCCATCCCCTTTCCCGTACTTTTGCGTTTTGCCCGAAAATGAGGCAATATCGAGACGTTAGATATTAGATTTTAGATGTTAGACTGCTTCGTTCTTAGGTTTTCGGAATAAAAATCAGAGGCATACAACATCTGAAAAAGGCAGTTAGGACATGTTTGATACAAATATATTCTCGTTTTCCTTTCACTCTAAGGCAAACGAAAAACCGTACAAATATCCACCAACCAATCTAAAATCTAACGTCTAAAATCTAAAGTCTGACACAACACTCCTATGGATTTAAAATCTTTTCGCGCCGATTGGAATCTTCTGCAAGAGAAAGAAAAAGATATGCTCAAAGCGATAGCCGTCGCCTACGAGCCGCTGAGCCGCAAAAATACTGCGGCCGTTTTTAACGAAACCGGACTGCGCACCTCGGCGGGTCTCAAGTTTTCGGACTCCAACGCCCGCCCTTACCTGCTCAAACTGATGACCGACGGCTTCCTCGAAGAAGACCGTGCGCTGCGCAGTACCATTCCGCTGCGCTACCGCGAGTGGGTGATGCGCATGGCGGTTATCGATCCGCGTTTTAAGGAGACCGTGCGCGATGTGCAGCGCATTTTGCCCTACCGCAGTTGGTCGTTTCAGCCGCGCAATTACGAAACCGCGCTGCGTGATTTGCGCATTGCTTTGTATCAGGGCGACAGTGCCCGCGCCGATGAAATCGTCAAAGACCTCGAAAATTTTTACGGTTTTGAATGGGCGCACAGCAATTTTTTCAGCGAGGTTTTCGAGCCTTTTGACGAAAAATGGATTCGCACTTTCCCGGTCGGCATTCAGAAAAAAGTCATTGCGGGTTTGCTCAATCGCGCCGTTTCCAATCTGAAAAATGCGGACACTTACCTCGATTTTATTAAAAAAAATCCCGACTTTTTAAAGGACGCCGCCGACCTGCGCGAGGCTCTGTTTTTGTACCATTTGCAATGCGGAAATTTGGCGGAAGTAGAGCGCATCGGTGACGAGTCGGGACAAGACTACCTGCGTTTTTTAAATCGCGGCGTCGTCAATTTTTTACAAGGCAATACGGAAGAAGCGGCTTTTAATTTTGCTAAAGGCGGAAAATTATACAAAAAAGCGGGCGGTGCGTACAGCAAGCAAATTCCCGAATATCAGGGGCTTTTTCATGCGCTGACCATTCTGAAAAAGAAAGAATCGGGCTACCTCAAAGAACTCGAAACCTACGCCGACCGCACCCAAAATATTCCGCTCGGCAATACCTTTATTTTCTTCGGTTTGGTGTCGCTGCACCTGCAAAATCACGATGTCAAAGAGTCCTTCAAATCCGCCCGTTTGCAGTCGGCTTTGCAGGGTCTGTTTTTGGGTTGGGCGGCACATTGGTCGGACGCGCCGCTCGCTATCCATTTGATAAAAACTATGGACATGTACTACACCAAAGCCAACCAAGGAGGCTACGACTGGCTGGCGGCGGAGTACGGTCTGCTGCTCGGAAAACTGCGCGCCGACTCTCCGCAAGCGACTGATTATGAGTCGGTTGGAGAAGTGCTGCTCAAAAAGGTAAAGACAGAACCGATACTCTCGATTGTGCGCCGCCTGGAGCCGTGGGAGCGTTCGTTGCAGGCACTGTCGTCTTTAAAAATTAAGTCGAAACGCGGTGCCGCCGCCGACAAAGACGCGGAAACGCGCATGGTGTGGCTTATTGATTTCAGCCGCGAATCCATTCAGCCCAAAGAGCAAAAAATGACCAAATCGGGCGCATGGTCAAAGGGGCGCAACGTCGCTTTAAAACGTCTGAAAGAAGAAGGTGTGCCCTGCATGACCGACCAAGATAACCGCGTCAAAAAAGCGATAAAACGCTACTCGGGTTACTACGGTGCGACGGAATTTGAGATTGATTTTTACGCCGCCGCAAAGGAGTTGGTGAGTCACCCGCTGCTCTTTTTAAACAGCAATCCGAATGTGTCCGTCGATTTGACGGAAAAGGAACCGGAGCTGGTCGTCGAGGAAAAAGACGGGAAGTTCGAGATGCGCTTTATCCCCGAATTCGAGGGGGCAGGTGTCAGCATTGTCAAAGAAACCCCGACGCGTTATATTTTGATAAATGTCAATGATAACCATTTGGAAATCAAGCGCATCCTCGGCGGCAACTCGCTCACCGTTCCGCCGGCGGCAAAGGATAATTTGGTAAAAGCGGTCACGAATGTCAGCTCGGTCGTCACGGTGCACAGCGTGGTCGGCGGCGGCACGGAAAACATGCCGAAAGTCGAGGGCGACGCGACGATTTATGTGCATCTGCTGCCGATCGGCGACGGTTTTAAAATCGAGTTTTTTGTCAAGCCTTTCAAAGTCGAACCGCCCTACTTCAAACCCGGCGCGGGGCGCGATAATGCCATTTCGGAAATTGCGGGCATCAAGACTTTGGCGACGCGTGATTTAGACACGGAAAAACTGAACGCCGAAGCCATTCTCGCCGTCTGCCCGACCCTCGCGCAGGCACCGTCTTACAATCAGGAATGGACTTTCGACGACACGGAAAGCTGCCTTGCCGTCCTCCTCGAACTCGAACCGCTGCGCACCGACGGCACCATCATTTTGGAATATCCGAAAGGCGAAAAAATCAAAATCGTAGGTCAGGCGGGCTTCGGCAATTTGAGTGTCAATATGTCGAAAAAAGGGAATTGGTTTGCCCTCGACGGCGCACTCGAAGTCAGCGAAGACCGAGTCATGGATTTTACAAAAATGCTGGCCTTGGCGGAGTTGAATCAAAGCCGCTTTATCGAGGTCAGCAAAGGGCAATTCGTGGCATTGACGGAGCAACTGCGCGCCAAAATGAACGAGCTGAACAGCGTGCTGCACAAAAACAAAAACGGGATGCAACTGCACCCGCTTGCCGCCGGCGTACTCGATGATTTTGAGGACGAACTCGCCGATTTTAAAGCGGACAAAGCGTGGAAAAGCAACCGCGACCGCCTTTCCGAAGCCTTGAAAATCAACCCGAAAGTGCCTTCGACTTTCAAAGCGGAACTGCGCGATTATCAAAAAGAAGGCTTTAAATGGCTGAGTCAGTTGGCGCACTGGGGCGTCGGGGCCTGCCTTGCCGACGACATGGGACTGGGTAAAACGGTGCAGGGTCTCGCGCTGATTTTGAGCCGCGCCAAAGAAGGCCCGGCGATGGTCGTCGCCCCCGCCTCCGTCGCGCGGAATTGGCTGCGCGAAGCCGAAAAATTTACACCGACGCTCAACCCGATTCTCTTCGGGGCGGGCGACCGCATTCAGACCGTTGCCGACCTCAAACCCTTTGATTTACTGATTACCTCCTACGGTTTGATGCAGCAGGAAAGCGAACTTTTGGCAACCACGACCTTCTCGACTTTGGTACTCGACGAGGCGCAGGCGATTAAAAACCGCGCCACCAAACGCTCGAAAGCCGCCATGGAATTACAGGCCGATTTTCGCTTGGCAACCACGGGTACACCGATTGAAAATCACCTCGGCGAGTTGTGGAATTTGTTCAACTTTTTGAACCCCGGTTTGCTCGGCAGTTTGCAGCGATTTAACGAAAAATTCGCCGTTCCCATCGAACGATATGAGAACAAAGATAAGCGGATTCAACTGCGCAATTTGTTACAGCCGTTCATTCTGCGTCGCCGTAAATCGGAGGTACTCAGCGAGCTGCCGCCGAAAACGGAAGTGACGCTGACCGTAGAACTCAGCCCGGAAGAACGCGCTTACTACGAAGCCTTGCGCCGCAAAGCCGTGGACAAAATCGAGAGCGTCGAAGGTTTCGGAGCGAAGCGTTTCCAAATTCTCGCGGAGTTGATGCGTCTGCGTCAGGCCTGCTGTAACGTGCGCATGATAGACCCGGCGAGCGAAATATCGAGCAGCAAACTCGAACTTTTCGCCGAAACGGTGGGCGAGCTGCTCGAAAACGGACACAAGGCCTTGGTCTTCAGTCAGTTCGTCAAACACCTGCGCCTCATCGAAGAGTGGGTCAAAAAGAACAACATCAGCTACCAATACCTCGACGGACAAACGCCGCTGCCCAAACGCGAAGAGGCGATTAACAACTTCCAAGCGGGCGAAAGCGACCTGTTCCTCATTAGCCTGAAAGCGGGCGGCACGGGTCTCAATCTCACCGCCGCCGATTACGTGCTGCACCTCGACCCGTGGTGGAATCCCGCTGTTGAAGACCAAGCGAGCGACCGCGCCCACCGCATCGGGCAGCAGCGACCGGTGACCATTTACCGCCTCGTAGCGGAAGGCACCATTGAAGAAAAAATCGTCCAATTGCACGCCGAAAAACGCGACCTCGCCGACTCTTTGCTGGAAGGCACGGAGGCGAGCGCGAAAATGGGGGCGGATGATTTGCTGGACCTTATTAAGGGGGGGTAAAAAGGTTGTAGGGGTTGAAAAAGTTGTAAAGTTTTGCCGACCGACTTTGCCGAGTTTGTAGAGACACGGAATTGCCACGTCTTGCCGTGAGAAAACGAAAATGTCCGATACTTTCCGACCGGTTTTGTAGAGACGCGGGAAAACGCGTCTATGGTTAAAGCAGCAGACAAAAAGTCGAAAAGTCGTTCTAACCGTAACCGCCGAATTTGTAGAGACACGGCACTGCCGCGTCTTGCCGTGAGAAAACAAAAACATCAAGATTACCGAAAAAGTCGGCTCAAGACAACATCATTTCTTGCGAAAAATTGATTGTGTTATTTGCCGTTCTAACCTTTTTGTACCTGAGGAAGACGTGCGGTTGCACGTCTCTACCACGCCGGGTTTTGCTTTTGATGTTTTGTGGAAACAGAACTATTTGTGTTCCGCTTGCCGGAAACGCAATTCAATTTCACTCCGCTAAAATCAATTTTACCAAGACAAAAAATCAACAAATTATGACCGCCGCAGGCAACCAAATCAGAACCCTTTTTTCTCGTAATCACGACACCGTTTTCCCAAAATTAGGCGTATTTTTAGCCGGACCTACCCCACCGAGCGGTGAGATGAAAAACGGTTGGCGGCGCGTCATTACCGAAAAATTGAAACAGGACAGCCGTCTCGACCCGAGCATGACCGTTGTCTCGCCCGAACCCGAAACGGGCGATTGGGCGGATATTAATAACATCGATCCGCAAAACGAATTAGAGGTCGTGCGCGACAAGCAAATGCCGTGGGAATTGCAATATCTGCAACTGTGCGACATCACCGCATTTTGGCTGCCGACCTATTGGCGCAAAGAAGAAGCAGGCGTTTTCGCGCCGAATATCGGTCCGACAAGTCGGTGGGAGTTCGGTTATTTTTTGCAGGAATATTTAAAAAATCCGACAAAGCGCGATTTTATTATCGGCAGTCCCGATGATGCGGAAAGCGTTAAGTGGGCGAAAAAAATTACCGATATTCACGGTATTAAGTGGCATTTTCTTCCCAAAGCGGATAAATCCACATTGGTGGCGGACTCTTTTATCGAAGAAATTGCCGAGACGCTGCTGCGCAACAAGTGGAAATACTAAACAAAATACGAGAACCCGTTTTTTTCTGTTCACAAAATCACTCGCTAAACATCTCTCCCCTTCCTCGCTTTGTTTAGAGGTAAATACCGGTCAAAAAAAATTCCTGAAGCGGCAGCCGGCGTCGCAAAAAAAGTTAAAACCCGATGACACGTATTATCTCCTTTCTTTTGCTTGCCGGCTTGGTCGCCGCCTACTTTTTCATTCCCTCCCTGCAGGCGGAAATTAACGAAGCCTACCGCATTTTCACAAGCGACGACCGCGCCCGCATCACCGAATACGTGCGGCAGTACGGGGCGTGGGGACCGATTATTATCATTTTGACAATGGTCGTGCAGATGTTTTTACTGGTCATTCCGTCGTGGTTATTGATGATTATTACAGTGTTTGCCTACGGCAAATTTTGGGGTACCGTGCTGTCCGCAGCGGCCGTTTTTGTCGCTTCCACAATCGGGTATTTTATCGGACGGAGTTTGAGCGAAGCTACTTTGATGCGCTTGGTCGGGGAGAAAAACGAGCAGAAATTAGAGCAAATTTTGCGGGACTACGGAATCGGAGCGGTCGTTATTTTTCGCTTGGCACCTTTTCTTTCCAACGATGCCATCAGCTTTGTCGCGGGGATGTTGCAGATGACTTACCGGCGATTTATCGGGGCGACTATGGCGGGCATCATTCCTTTGGCGATATTGATTGCCTTTTTCAGCGAAGACACAGACAGTTTACAGTCCGGCTTGATTTGGGTGGGCGGCATCAGTCTGATTTTGTACGCGGCTTACGTTATTTATGACAGCAGAAAAAAGTAATTTTTGCCCGTCAAGCAATTTTTTCCCTACCTTTACTCTCAAACTGAATACCTTATGAGAGTGCTTTTCTTTTTGCTGTTTTTATTAACAAATACAATCTTATCCGCTCAATTTTCGCCCAAAGAAGAATTTCGCGGCGTATGGATTGCTTCCGTTGCCAACATCGACTACCCGCAGGTGCCGACGACCGATGCCGCTTTGCTGAAGGAGGAATGGATTTTTTTGCTCGATGAATTGCAGGCATTAAATATGAACGCCGTCATTATGCAAATCAGACCCGCCGGCGATGCCCTCTACCCTTCTCAATTTGCGCCCTGGTCTGCCTATTTAACCGGGCAACAAGGCATTGCGCCGCAACCCTATTTCGACCCCTTGCAATTTATGATTGAGACGGCGCACGCGCGCAATATGGAGTTTCACGCCTGGATCAATCCCTACCGCGCCACCATGAATTTGCGGACGGAAACCCTGCACCCGACGCATCAGCTTAACCAAAATCCGACTTGGCACGTCGCTTACGGCGGCAAATATTACCTCGACCCCGGACTGCCCGCCGTACAGCAGCACATCACCGATATTGTCGCCGAAATCACCGAAAAATACGACATCGACGCGATACATTTCGACGACTATTTTTATCCTTATAAAAGCGGCAACGAGATTTTTCCCGACTTCAATTCTTACCGCACCTACGGCAGTCACTTCGCCGACCGCGCCGATTTTCGGGTGCATTCCGTCAATCGTTTGATTGATAAAGTATCGGCAAAAATCAAGGAAATCAAGCCGCACGTGCGCTTCGGCATCAGCCCGTTCGGGGTGTGGCGCAATGCGGCGGACGACCTGCGCGGCAGCGACTCGCGGGCGGGTGTGCGCGCTTACGACGACCTGCACGCGCACATCGTCAAGTGGCTGCGCGAAGGTAAAATCGACTACATCGCGCCGCAATTATACTGGAGCATCGGCTTCGACGCGGCGGACTACGCACGGCTGTCGGATTGGTGGTCGGATTGGCATTTCGGGCGCAATTTGTACGTCGGTCACGCCGTTTATAAAGTCGATAACAATGCCGACCCCGCTTGGGCGATACCGACGGAAATTCCCGAGCAAATATTACGCAATCGCGTCGCCCCCGCCGTGGAGGGCAGCATTTATTTTTCGGCTTCCAAGTTACGTCTCAATCCGCTGGATGTGCTGTCCGGCATCGGAATTTTGTACGACCGGTACGCGAAAATACCGGAGTCGATTTGGCTGGATGTGCCGCCGCCCGTCGCTCCGAAATTCTCCGAACCTTCTTTCGGCGAAACGGGCATTACGCTGAATTGGAAAAATTACGCGGGCGTGACTTTCGAGCCGTATTATTACCTCGTTTACCGTTTTGCGGGCAAAGAAGTCGGTGATTTCGACGACCCGCGCAACATCATTCACATCACCGATTTCGGACAAAAGGTCAATTCTTTTCAAGACAAAAACGTGGAATTTAAACAGAAATATACCTATGTCGTGACGGCGGTCAATCGAGCGCACAGCGAGTCGAGCGCGGCAATGCCGACGACGGTGATGCGGAAAAAACGGAAGATTAAGGTGTTTAAGCAGAAGAGGTAATTTGGTTGTTTAAAGGTTTAGGCGTTTAGGCGTTTAGTTGATTCGAGTGCCTAAACACTTAAACCATAAAAGCAATTCATGAAAAAAATCCTTTGGCGCAGCTTCAAAATACTCCTCTCGTTGTTGCTGCTCGGTGCGTTCGCCTTCTTAATTTACCTCAAGCCCTTCACCCCCGAGTTTTGGTCGGAACGCGCAAAATATGAGCGCAGTCTGTGGTTTTCGGAGTACGGCAGCGAGCAAATCGACGCGTGGCGGGCGGCTCCTTCGATCGCACGGGCAGATTCGCTTTTTCTCGATTTGCCCGTTAATTTACAAGTCGGCGAAACGGGTGAAGACCTCTCGGCTTGGGCGTATCATTTGGAATTGAAAGAAGGGCAAAAACTGCTCATAGAAATTTCGCGGGACACGGCGGATTTGTTTTTTGCCGATTTATATTTCAAAGAAGAAAACGGAAAATACAGTTCGGAAGCAACGCTGAAATCCGATAGTTTGGCCTATCCCGTACTCGAAAGCGGCGTTTATTTGCTGCAAATACAAGGCAAAATGTACGAGCCTTTTACGGCAAATATCGAATTGCATACCGCGCCGATTTACGATGTTTTTCCCGTAGCCGGCAAGGACAATCGCGCCGTGCAAAGCTTTTGGGGCGCACCCCGCGACGGCGGCCGACGCAAGCACGAAGGCATCGATATCTTTGCAAAAAAAGGCACGCCGCTGTTGGCGGTCTGCGACGGAGAAATACGGCGGGTGCGCGAGGGCGGCCTCGGCGGCAGAACCGTGTGGCTGTATGACTCGGAACTCGACCAAAGCATCTACTACGCCCACCTCGATGAGCAGTTGGTCAGCGCGGGCGATTACGTGACGGCAGGCGACACCATCGGCACGGTCGGCAACACGGGGAACGCCCGCACGACCCCGCCCCACCTGCATTTGGGCATTTATGTCAACGGTGCCGTTGATCCGTATTTATTTGTCAAAAGAGTCGCTGAAAAAGCCGAGCCTTTAAAAAATACCGAGCAACTGACCGACACTCTCAGCATCACGGAAAGACCGGCGCGGATGTATTTCGCGCCGCGCAAAGAGGCAAAAGCCAATGCAGTTTTGGTAGCGGAAACAGCGGTAAAAGTAACGGCGGTGCTGCCCGATTATTTGCAAATCAAAGCACCGAACGGGCGGAGTTATTTTGTGCCGAAGTAAAGAAATCCGTTTCCTCCCGATAATCCTGTCGATCGAAAATAAAATCCTAAACAAAATTTCCTACCTTCGCCCTCGAATATTTTCTGTCCTTTTCAAGAGAAAACGAAAAATATGAATCTTGTCTATCCTTTGATGCGCGCGAGTTCTTACCGCGCTTTCACCGTTTATTTTCGTAAGATTTTTATTACGGGGCGCGATATTATTCCCCGAGACAAGAAAATTATCATTGCGCTCAATCACCCAACGGCTTGCATGGAGCCGATTTTATTCGGTGATTCTTTGGATTTTCACGTGCGGGTATTGCTGCGCGGCGATGCTTTTTTGTCCAAACCCGTCGAGTGGTTTTTGCGACAAATTAAAACCATTCCTATCTTTCGTTCGCGCGACGGTATCGCCAATTTGCGGAAAATGGAGCGCATCATGGACGAAATCAAACAAACCCTGCACGAGGGCAAAGACGGCATCTTAGTCTTGGCGGAAGGCAATTCCAAACACGAAAAACGTCTGCGTCCGCTGCAAAAAGGCTTGGCACGCATGGCGTTCGATACTTACGAAAAATACGGCGACCGCGACATCGTCATTATGCCGACGGCTTGCAATTATACGGACGTACACAGTTTTCGCAGCATGGTCAGCTTTGAAGTTTGTGAGCCGATTTATGTCAAAGATTACCTTGATTTATACGAAGAAAATAAGGCGCGGGCGATTAAAAAATTGACCAAAGACGTACACACCGCAATGCGCGAAAAAGTCATTCACATCGCCGACCCGGACGATGACGACACGGTCGATTTGCTGCTCGGTTTTATCCGCAATGACTACGATTATGCCGAATTTCCGTACACGGAAGAGGACAATTCTCTCGCACGCCGCGAATATGCAATTGTGGAAAATTTTAATAAAAAATCAAAGGAAGAGCGCGTTAATTTAGCCGCCCAAACGGATGCTTACCGCCGCAAACTGATAGAATATCGCGCCGACGATTACGGTGCCGCGCAGCCGGGAAAGAGTAATTTCGGGAATTGGCTGCTGCTGATTATCCTGTACCCGCTGCACCTTTTGGGTATTATTTGGAATTATCCGCCGCTGCGTTTTGCCCGTCATTTTGCCGATAAAAAATCGACGGATATTAAATTTCACGCCTCGCTGCGTTGGGGTGTCGGCATGTTCGGTTGGATGGCTTGGTACCTGCTGTGGGTCATCGGCGTGTGGATTTTTTCGAATTGGGTCGGCGCATTGGCAACCCTGATATTGATGCCGGTATCGGGTCGTATTTCCTTGATTTACCGAGATTTCAGAGAAGAAGCGGCTTCGGCTTATGCTTTTAATTCTTTGGAAAAAGAGCAACGTGCGGCGGTTCTGAAAATGCGGGAGAAGTTGTTGGGGCAGGTGCGATAGTAACTGCGACCTTTAGGTCGGCGGAAAGAAAGAAGAAGGAAAATTTCGGCTTTTGTTTATCCGTAATTTGAGTAAAACCACTTTGTAGAGACGTACCATCGGGACGTCTTGCTAAGGTAAACGAAAACGGTATGATGGCGGTGAATTGATTTTTATGAAAACCAAAAGAATGAGACCTTAGTTTTATTGCACGCTCCGGGGCAGACGTCGCAGTGCAACGTCTCTACGTAGCCCGAAGTTTTCGGATAAAATCAAGGTAGAAAACAGAAGGATTTCCTAAGAGTAAAACGTTGATTTTTGTTTCTGTTTGCACTATGAAAAATATTCCCACGTAGAGACGTACCATCGGGACGTCTTGCTAAGGTAAACGAAAACGG
>JAHDCG010000025.1:48829-56529 GCA_020629965.1 Saprospiraceae bacterium
TATTCCCACGTAGAGACGTACCATCGGGACGTCTTGCTAAGGTAAACGAAAACGGTATGATGGCGGTGAATTGATTTTTATGAAAACCAAAAGAATGAGACCTTAGTTTTATTGCACGCTCCGGGGCAGACGTCGCAGTGCAACGTCTCTACGTAGCCCGAAGTTTTCGGATAAAATCAAGGTAGAAAACAGAAGGATTTCCTAAGAGTAAAACGTTGATTTTTGTTTCTGTTTGCACTATGAAAAATATTCCCACGTAGAGACGTACCATCGGGACGTCTTGCTAAGGTAAACGAAAACGGCAAAGTAGCATCGACAATATACAGGGAAAAACAGACTATTTTTTGGCTTAAAAAGGAAAGATTTTCACAAAATCTTTTAGACGACTTAAAAGTCGCTGTTACTAATCACAAACTCCAAAACCGCCAATCTCCTCCCCTCTTCCGAAATCACCGTAAAATAAATGCCCGCCGGTAAATCTCTTGCTTGCAATGCAGCTCTTCCCGCCGCATTTGTCTCAAAAACTTCAACATCCTTTCTTTGCCCGACCGCATTAAAAATTTCTGCTTGTAAAGCTGTGTTTTGCGGCGTCGTGTAATTTAAAAACAAGCGATTACCCTCCTGCAAAATCGTCGGCGTCAAAGAAAATTTATAACCTTCCGGAAGTAAATCTTGCGTCGCAGTCATCGCATCGACCCCGAAGCCGAAACTATAAGTGCAGTCATTTGCATCCGTCACCGTCAGCGTGTACGTGCCCGCCGAGACGTTCTCCAAGCTTTGCGTCGTATCGCCGTTTGACCAAGCGAAAGTGAAAGGTGCCGTGCCGCCCGTGACATTTTCGATGATAATGCTGCCGTCGTTGCTGTTGCTGTTGGTGGCGTTGTTGATAGTTACCGTCGGCGCAAATTGCTCGGTTTGATTGATGGTAAACGGCATTTCCAAATCACAAAAATTCGCATCTATGACCGTGATTACATAATCTCCCGGCGACAAATTATCTACGTTATTGTCGAAAAGATAAGGTGCCGTGCCGCCCGATACGACAAACTGTGCGCTGCCCGTCGCTTCGCCGAAGCACAGTACATCCTGCGTCGTAATTTCGGCGGTCAGCGAGTCGGGCTGCGTTACCGTAAACTCAAGAATCGACGCGCAATTATTCGCATCGCTGACGAGGATTTCGTAGTCGCCCGCCGGCAAATTTTCCGTCTCGCCGGTCACCGTGTAAGGTGCCGTACCGCCCGCCGGTGTGACGATAACCGAGCCGTCGTTTTCGCCGAAACAACTTACCTCCTCCACGGAAAAATCAGCCGTGACGGGGTCGGAAGCAGTCACCGTCACATTTTGCGTCAGCGTACAACCGCTGCCGTCCGTCGCCGTAATTTCGTAAGTGCCTGCCGTTGCTGCCGTAAAAATATTGCAGCCTTCCTGCGGCAATGCGGGCGTAATTGCATACACATAACCGCAGTCACCGACGGGTGTGCCGCCGCTCGTCGTGAGGATGATGCTGCCGTCGTTTCCGCCGGCGCAGGTGATATTTTCCGTAATGAATTCGAGGTTCATTTGCGTCGGTTCGGTCAGCGTAAAATCTTGTACATCGCTGCAACCCGCCTCACTGACGATGGTCGCGGTGTATGTTCCCGCCGTCAGATTATTCAGGCTGTTGCCGGTTTGTCCGTTCGCATTTTCCGACCATTCGTAGGTATAATTTTCTGTGGAAGTCAGGGTAATTGCTCCGTTGTTTTCGCCGAAACAATTTATGTCGGTCAGCTCGGCGGTTAAAGGCAAATCGACTTCCGGACCGGCTGCTAAAGTTACCGTTGCGCTCGTCTCACAGCCGTTGACATCCGTAGCCGTAACGGTGTAAATGCCGGCAAAGGCAGAGGTAAAAAGCCCGCAGCCCGCCTCCGGCAAAGCGGGAAAGACGGTGAAACTATACGGACAATCTTCGGCGGTCGTGCCGCCTTCGGCAAAAGCGGAAATCATGCCGTCGAAACCGCCGAGACAAGAGGGATTTTCGCTCGCCAAAGTCAACGCAATCAGCGTCGGCTCTTCTACCAAAAACTCCGCGTAACTCGGACAGTCATCGGCATCGGTGACGGTCAGAAAATACAAATCGGGTGCTAAATTCGTCAGCGAAGTACCCGTTTGCCCGTCCGTATTATCCGACCAAATAAAGGTCAAACCCGTCGGGTCGTTGACTTCCAAAACGATGCTGCCGTCCGTATCACCGTGGCAACTGACGGGCGTGACGAGTGAGGAAAAGGACAGGGGCGAGCCGAAATTTACGTCATAACTCTGCACAAATGTGCAGCCGTTGCCGTCGGTCGCGGTCACGGTATAGGTGCCGGGCACGAGATTTTGCAGCGTCGCGGTCGTTGCGTCATTGCTCCATTGATAGCTGTAATTCGGCGTGCCGTTGAGCGGTGTCAGGGCGATGCTGCCCGTTGCCGCATCCGCGCAGCCCGCATCGGTGACGGCGGCGGAAAAGTCCAAAGCCTCGCCGTTTTCGACGATAAATTGGGCGGCGGCACTGCAATTATTTTCGTCGGTGACAGTCACGATGTACGCGCCCGCGCTGAGTCCGAAAATTTGGTTGCCCGTCTGATTATTCGACCAAGCGGCGGATAAATTGCCCGTACCGCCCGTCGGGTCGATGCTGATTTGACCGCTCGCATCGTTGTCGCACAGGGTGTTTTGTACCGTACCGTTCGTCATGATTTCAGCGGGTGCGGCGAGAGACTCCGTGCCGCTGACCTGACAACCGAAGGCATCCGTGACCGTGTAGCCGTAGTCGCCGCCGCCGAGACCGAACTGCCCGGTGTCGCTCGTGCCGTTGTCCCACAGCAGGTCGTAGGGTTGATTTTCACCGACGATATTGAGCTGAACAAAACCGTTGGTAAAGTCGCTGCAGGTCGGCGGTGATTTGTCAAAAGTGAGGGTCGGCACGGGTTGAGTCGGAATAAAAATCGAGGTCATTGCCGTGTTGCCCGCCGCGTCGGTGACGGAAAAATCGTAGCTGCCGGTCGCAATATTTTCGATGCTGCCGGAGGGTTCGTTGACGGTAATTTCCTGCTCGCCAAAGGTAATGACAGCGGGGAAAAGGGCGTCGGAAAGGGTATATTCGACGATGCCGTTTTGCAGCGACTCTTCGGGGCAGTCGAGCACGGCGATATTGACCGAGGCGATGCTTACTTCCGAAATTTCGTAAACGCCGATGTCGATACTTCCGTTAGCAATGCGGGCATTTCCGTAAAAATCCGTGTCGTAGTCGGCGGTATATAAAGCGTCGTCGCCCGCGTCGCGTGTCACGGAATTTGCCGCCGTGCGGAAGTCCGTATCAGCGGGATTCAGAAACTGCGGGTCGATGCCGAAAATCGTGCCTGCGTCGCAGGAAATATTAGAATTATTGTAGTTAATCGCCTCGCAACTTGCTTCCGAAAACAGGCAATTATTCACCGTCAGCGGAAAACTGTTGTTGAAAATATCGGGACCGATGCCGAAGTTTTGATTATCCCAAAAAATGCAGTTGGCAATGGTGGGTTGCCGACAGCGGATGCCGCCGCCCTGTTGTACGGCTTGGTTTTGGTAGAAAAGGCAGTTCATCACCTCCCCGTTTATCATGCGAATGCCGCCGCCGGTCGCCGCGCTGTTGCCGTCGAAAATCGAGTTGCTGATTTTGGTGTCATCGGATTGGACGTGGATGGCACCGCCCGTGGCCATCTGTGCGCCGTTGCCGAGGAAATAGGAGGATTGGACGCGGAGGCGGGTGGCAGAGTCGGGAATATAGAGGGCGCCGCCGGAGATTTCCGCGCCGTTGAATTGAAAGAGGGAGTTTTCGACTTCTACGGTTATCGGACCTTCTAAAAAAGACCCGGCTACCGCGCCGCCGAATTCTGCGGTGTTCCAGTTCATTTCGCAGTCGATGAAGCGGATTTTTTGCGTCTCGTTCGGTTCTGCATTCGTAGAGAAGGCATCCAGATAGATGCCGCCGCCGCTAAACGCCGGAGTATTGAACGTCGTAGTTATACTGTTGTGGTCAAAAACACAAGAGTCGAGAGTGAGGTTGGTGAATTCTTCAGAGTTCAAATACCAGAAGCCGCCGCCTCTGAAGTCCGAGGAATTGTAATAAAATTGACAGCCGATGAGTTCTGCCCCTTGATTTTCAAATCCGCTTTCTGATAAATACAATCCGCCGCCCGCACCTCCGCTGACCAAAGTATCTCCAATCACTTCTTTGCTGACTAAATTTTCAGTGAAGACGCAGTTTCTCAGAAAAGTTTTTGCGCTGTGAGTACCCAATATCGCCGACATACCGCCGCCTAAAAAGGCAATATTATTTTCAAAAATGAGACTGTCAGCAATGTAATTTTCGACGATAACCGTAGTGCCGCCCTGCACATTGTAACCGCCGCCCTGAAAGGCTCGATTTTCATAAAAATTATTGGCAAAAATGACGGGGTGAGCGGATGAGAAGTTTCTCTTTATGACCTGCAACCCGCCGCCCTGTCGGTGTGCGGTATTATTTCTAAACGTACAATGCTTAATTTGACAACTTAAATCACCGCCGTCCGCCGAGAGATAAACCCCGCCGCCGCTGCGTTCGGGCACGGTGACGTTGAGGTTTTCATCCGTCACACTTGCATTCCCGTCCCGTATCGTAAAACCCTCCAAAATCGTATTCTCATCCGTATTTTGCGAAAAAACGACGGTGTAAGAATTGTCCAAACTGTCACCGACGATGCCGATGTCACCGCTTAAAATCGTTTCGTTGTGGATGTAATCGCGCTGCGCCAAATCGGTTTCCGTGCCGAGAAAGCCACCATAGATTTGTACGCCGTTATTGAGCGTAAAGCGGGCGTTGCGGTCAAAGTCGTCGGTGGGTTTGTAGGTGCCGACGGCTACCCAAATTTGCGTGCCGTAGGTCGCCGCGCCGATGGCATTTTGCAGGTCGGTGTAGGCATCCGTCCACGATTGACCGTTATTTGCGCCGCCGGCGTCGGCTTTGACGTAGAGGACTTGTGCCTCGGCGAAGGTTGTGAAGAGAAAAGTGACGAAAAGAGAAAATAAGATTTTATACATGAGATTCGGTGTTGAGAAATCGGTGATTATAATTCTGAGTAACTGTTTTTTCTGTTTTGAAAAAGGTACGAGGTACTTATCTTTTAACATTCCGGGAGAATACCTAAATATTTTGGGTTGTTTTTGAAAAAAGTACCCCGTACCTTGGCGAAAACAATTCTAAAAACTTTTCAAAAATAGGAAATTTCGTCGTTTAAATTGCGACTTTGCGGAGGGTAAGCCAAAAATAGCCTTTTACGGTGAATAAACGCCCGCAGATTATGGAGAATATCGAAATGCAGACAAAAAAATGGTTGGCAAATTTTGTCATCGGACTCAATTTATGCCCCTTTGCCAAAGTGCCTTTTAAGACCGACAAAATCAGGTATCGAGTTTATGAAGGCAAGGATGAAGAGGGCTTGGCGTTGGCACTCGCCGACGAGTTGCTGCTGTTGCAGGCTATCCCCGCCGCGACGCTGGAGACGACTTTGATTATTCACCCGCAGCTTTATACTAACTTCCTCGATTACAACGACTTTTTGGAAATTGCGGATAATATTTTGCTGCAAACGGGCATGGCGGGCGAGGTGCAAATCGCCTCTTTTCACCCCGATTATCAATTTGCCGACACCGCGCCGGACGACCGCGAAAATTACACAAATCGCTCCCCCTTTCCGATGCTGCATTTGCTGCGCGAGGCGAGTGTGGAAAAGGCAGTCGATTTTTACCCGGATGCGGAGCATATTCCGCTGCGGAATACAGAGAAATTACGAGCGATGAGTTTGGAAGAGATTGAGAGGTTGAGGGGTTGAGAGGTTGGGAGTTGGGCGGTTATTGCTTAGCCGCTGTGTCCTTGTCCCTCTCGGTCTGTATTCTCATTTTTTTTTACATTACAAAACTCCCCAAAATCGCCTTCAGCTCTTCATATTCAAACTCTTGGCGGTAATATAATTTCGTATCGTCTTCATTATCAATCAGATACAAAGCAGGCAATTCCGTATCCCAAGTGACGGCGCCGACGTTTTTACCGGCGGCATTTTTTTGGAGTTGAAAAATTTCGCCCGTCATACCGGCGCGGCGAATGTAAACGTTTACGTCGTCGGTGCGGTCGGCTTCGTCCATGTTGATGTGCAATAATTTTACGCGGTCTTCGCCTAATTCCGCTGCTATTTTTTCCAACGCGTCGATATTTTTGCGGCAGGGAATGCAGTCGATACGCCAAAAGTTAAAGAGGTGTAATTTTCCGCCGGCAAATTCTAAGCGATTGCTGAGTTGCTCGTAGGTAAAGGGTTGTACGCTGCGACCTTTGGCATTTGCGATGAGGTCGCGGTCGGCTTCCGAAAGTTCGCGCGGGGCTACGTTTTCCTTGCTGACGGGGGCGTGCGGCAGGGCGCCGGCGTGCGGGTCGGGGGCGGTTTCGGTGCAGGCTGTAAAGAGGAGGAGGAAGAGGAGGAAGCGCATTTGTTACAGATTTTAGACTTTAGATGTTAGATTTTAGACTGCCCTTTTGACTTGTTCCGTAATACACCGGACGATTGAGATTTTCGATTATGTATCAAAACTTTTTGCAAAAATACAGTACCACGATTTGGTGGGTAACGGCGGCGACGATTGCGATTATTCTGCGGATGACCTTGTCGCCCGCGTTCATCGAAGACGTTTACACCCGCTTTATTTTCCAAGGCATTCGCGTCCTGATTGATAATACGGTCGGGCGTTTGCCCTTTCCGGCGGTGTATCTTTTCCTTACGGTTTTGTTGATTTATTTGTTCCGCAATGCGCGGGCGGGAATTAGACGCGAGGGGAAATTCGGGATAAAATTACTACGTTTCGGGCGATTTTTTTTGACCTTTTCCGCCGCTTTTGTCTTTCTGTTTTTGTTTTTATGGGGCTTTAATTACGGGCGCGTGCCGATTGAACGGCAGTTGCGTTTTAATCCGCAGCCTTTAGAATACGACCGGTTAAAAGCCGAATTTGAAAAAACGACAGAAATGCTGATTGCCGCCCGCGCCGCCGTGCCGGGTGCGACGGACTCGGTGCTGACCTACGAAATAATGCCCGAAGATGCGGAGGATTTAATTCGCGCGGATTTGGAAACTTGGCTGACTAATCATCGCTTTCCGACGCTCGGGCGGGTGCGCGGCAGGTTGCTGTATCCGGAGGGAATATTGTTGAGTATTTCGACGGCCGGGGTGTATCTGCCGTGGGTCGGTGAGGGGCACATCGACGCGGGGATGTATTTTATTCAACACCCGTTTGTCATGGCGCACGAGATGGCGCACGGCTACGGTTTTACGGACGAGGGGACTTGTAATTTTGTGGCCTATTTGGCTTTGAAAGATTCCGAAAATCCGTTCTTTCGCTACTCCGCGACTTTGGGTTACTGGGTATATTTGGCGAGTAGCATGGCGCGCTTTGACTACGAAAAGTATAAGGAATTTTACGAAACTCTGCCGCTCGGCATTCGCAAAGACCGTCAGTATATTCGGGCGTATTCCGACCGTTTTCCCGACATTATGCCGCAGGTGCGCGATGCTTTTTATGATAATTATTTGAAGACGCAGGGCGTGAAGGAAGGAATGAAAAGTTACAGTAGGGTGGTGATGTTGGTGACGGCTTGGGAGGGGAGGTGAGAGGTGAGA
>JAHDCG010000166.1:0-3039 GCA_020629965.1 Saprospiraceae bacterium
AAATTATGAAACTACAAAAACACGTAAGATTCGATTGGGCAATAAAGCGCCTTTTACGACAAAAAGCAAATTTCAATATTTTAGAAGGATTTTTGAGTGAGCTGCTCAAAGACGATATTTCTATTGTGGAAATAATCGACACGGAAAGCAATCAGGAAACAGAGACAGATAAGTTTAACCGTGTCGATATTTTAGTGAAGGATAAAAAGGGTGAACTTATTATTATTGAAATCCAAAACTCTTATGCGATTGATTATTTTTTGAGAATTCTTTACGGTATTTCTAAGGCAATTACGGAACACATTAACGCGGGGGACGAATGGACTTCGGTTAAAAAAGTCATATCAATCAACATCGTTTACTTCGATTTGGGCAGAGGAGAGGATTATATTTACAGGGGCGTTACGACATTTTCTGGGTTGCACCAGAATGACGAATTGCAGTTATCGAGTGCGCAGAAACGAATGTTCAAGAAGGAGAAAATACAAGATTTATATCCCGAAATCTATTTGATAAAGGTCAACAATTTTGACGATACGGCAAAAGATACGCTCGACGAGTGGGTCTATTTTTTGAAAAACAGCGAAATCAAAAAGGATTTTACCGCCAAAGGATTAAAGAAAGCGGAAGAAGTATTGAAAGTCGCCAATATGGAAGACGCGGAAAGAAAAGAATATCAAAGATTTGGCGAGGTACTTTCGGACAGAGCAAGTCAGGCATTAAGTATAAAAACAGAAATTGAAACGGCGGTCGAGAAAGCCGTTGAAAAAGTCAGTGAAAAAGCCGATGAGGAGAAAAAACGAGGTGAAGAAAGAGCGATAACCGCAATGATAAAAAACACGGACTTGTCTGATGAGGAAATAGGTGTTGCCTTATCGGTTGAGGTTGTAAAGGTAAAATCTATCCGTGAAAAATTGAAATAAAACGGTAATCACCCCCTCCCCACCAGCACATAATTCCCCCCCACATCCAACACCTCCCCTCCCGGAAAAACCCGCAAAAATTCCGTCTCAAAAAACCGTTGTGCCTCTGCCTTATCCTTTTCGGCGAGGGCGAGACGGTTGTAGAGCAGCAGACCGCCGGGTTTCAACAGTCGTTTTAGGTTGTCGGTGAAGTCGGAGGTTTGGCAGTCGGCGGGGATGATGTCATCGCTGAATACATCCATGCAAATCATATCGAATTTTTCCCGGCACAGATGCACGAAAGCAAAAGCATCCGCCTGCACGAAGCTGACGGGCGAACGGAGGCCGGGCAGTGTGTATTTGTTGGCGAGATACAGGACTTCTTCATCCAATTCCACGCCCGTGTAGCGGTAGTTTTTGCCGAATTTCTTTTCCAATATCTCCGGAATGCTGCCTAAGCCGAAACCCAAAATTAAGACCTCGTCGCCCGGCAGTTTGTCGAGGGCGACGCGCTGAAAGGCTTTGGTGAAGTTGTCGTACAAATCACCGAAAGAGTAAATTGCGTTTTGCGTAGCGAGTTGGTATCTGCCCTTGGAGAGGGAGACGTAAAGGTGCGGATTGTGTTCGGAAGGCGCGCTTTCGATGTGAAACTCGAAAAGGTAAGAGAGGTATTTTTTCCAGAGAGGAATTTGCATTTTTTTGTTGAATTGTTGAATCGTTGAGAGCCCAAAAATGTAATTGCCTCGAATTATTACTGACTTTTTTAAAGAAAGAATGAAAAACAATCACTCAAGCGAAAGCAGACCTTAGATGCGGAGTTCCCTCAATTCAATATCTCAACGATTCAACAATTCAACACCCTAACCGTGCTTTTTCTCAAACTCCTGCATCACTTCCACTAATGCCTTCACCCCGTTACGCGGCATCGCGTTGTAAATAGACGCGCGAAAGCCGCCGACCGAGCGGTGACCTTTGATACCTACACAGCCCGCCGCGTTGCAGGCCGCTACGAAAGCATCGGCTTTATCGGCGTGACCTTCCGCCATGTTAAACGTGGCGTTCATCAGCGAGCGGTCTTTTTTTGCGGTAAAGCCCTCGAACAGCGGGTTGCGGTCGATTTCATCGTAAATCAACTTCGCTTTCGATTTGTTTTTACGCTGCATCGCTTCGAGTCCGCCGTTTTTCTTTATCCAACGCAGTGTCAACATGCTGACGTAAATCGGATAGCAGGGCGGCGTGTTGAAAGAAGAGTCCTTAGCGATATGCGTCTTGTAGTCCAACATCGTCGGGATTTGACGCTCGACTTTGCCGAGTAAATCCTTGCGCACGATGACCAGAGTCGTACCGGCCGGACCGAGATTTTTCTGCGCACCCGCGTATATCAAACCGAATTTTTCAATCTCCAGCGGACGGCTGAAAATGTCCGAAGACATATCACAAACAATCGGCGGCGCATCGTTCGGGAATTTTTTAATCTGCGTTCCGAAAATTGTGTTGTTACTCGTCAGGTGCAGGTAAACCGCGTCTTTCGGACTTTTGTATTTCGGAATATAGTTGAAATTTTGGTCTTTGGAAGAGGCAATTTCCTCCACCTCACCGAACAATTTCGCCTCTTTAATCGCCTTCGTACTCCAGGTACCGGTGTTGACGTAAGCCGCCTTTTCGCCCTGCGGCAGCAGATTCATCGCCGTCATAAAAAACTGCGAACTCGCGCCGCCCGTCAACCACAAAACCGCCCAATCGTCGTTCAAATCGAGCAATTCTTTGACCGAAGCGACCGCCTCGTCCAAAACTGCAACAAACTGTTTGCTGCGGTGAGAAATCTCCAAAATACTCAAGCCCATTCCGTCAAAATCCTTAACGGCTTTCGCGGCTTCTTTGAGTACGGGAGCGGGTAAAATGGCCGGTCCGGCGGAAAAATTATACTTTTTCATGCTGTGAAAATTGGGTTGATTTAGCCAAAAGGCGTTTTAAAATTTTGCGGCAAAAGTACCACTCTTGTATGAATACTTCGTTTGTTTTGTCGGAAAAGGTTTGAGTTGTTTGAATTGTTCGAGTCGTTGGAATCGTTTGAGTCGTATCTGAATTTAAAATCAAATTTCAATTTAAACACGGCTGCCCCCGTCCACCGTCCACC
>JAHDCG010000166.1:3139-5645 GCA_020629965.1 Saprospiraceae bacterium
TGAATTTAAAATCAAATTTCAATTTAAACACGGCTGCCCCCGTCCACCGTCCACCGTCCACCGTCCACCGTCCACCGTTTACCTATCTTTCAAATTTTGTTAGAATTGTTTGAGTCGTTGGAATCGTTTGAGTCGTATCTGAATTTAAAATCAAATTTCAATTTAAACACGGCTGCCCCCGTCCACCGTCCACCTTCCACCTTTTACCTATCTTTCAAATTTTGTTTGAATTGTTCGAGTCGTTGGAATCGTTTGAGTCGTATCTGAATTTAAAATCAAATTTCAATTTAAACACGGCTGCCCCCGTCCACCGTCCACCTTCCACCTTTTACCTATCTTTGCAAAATCCAATCAACTCAAAAACAACCACCCATGCCCGAATACACACAAAAACCCACCATCGCCGACGTTGTTCGCTACTACGACGAAACGCGCTTCGATTATGACAAAGTATGGCTGAATAAAGACAATCTGGCGGTGCATTTCGGCTTTTACGACGAGAATGCCCACTCGCACAGCGCGGCACTTTTAAACACCAATCGAGTCTTGGCGGATACGGCAAATATCGGAGCGGGCGACCGCGTTTTAGATGCGGGCTGCGGCAAGGGCGGCAGCAGTCTGTGGCTCGCCGCCGAGCGCGGGGCACGGGTGACGGGCATCACGCCGGTCGCGAGCCAAATTACTGATTGTCAACACTTTGCAGAGGAACGCGGGCTGACCGACCGCACGGATTTTGTGCAGGCGAGCTACACCGATACGCCGTTTAAATCGGAAAGTTTCGATGTCATTTGGGCTTGTGAGTCGGTCTGTCACGCCCCCGATAAAGCGGATTTTTATCGCGAAGCCGGACGACTTTTGCGCCCCGGCGGCAGGCTGATTATGGCGGAATATATTCGCTGCGACCGACCGCTGCCCCCGGCACAGGATAAGAAGATTGCAGACTGGCTCAACCGCTGGGCGATTGCCGATATCGACACGGCTTTGGAGCATCGCGCATACGCGGACGCGGCGGGTTTTTCGGAATTTGAAATCCACGATTACACCAAATATGCGCGGGTTTCGTTGCGCAATCTGCACCGTCAGTCGGTGCGCTATCGGACTTTGGGTAATGTGCTGAACTTTTTCGGCATTCGCTCGGATACGCAGCACGGTAACCACATCGGCAGCATTTATCAATGGGAGGCATTGGAAGCGGGAGCTTGGTTTTACGGAGTGGTTGTGGGGGTGAAGTAGGTGGTTTGGAAAGCGTCTTTTACCAAATTACTTCAACAACAACACATCCCCGCTCATTTCCACCGTTTCAGTGCTCCCGTCACAGCCGCTGACCGTCGCCGCCATGCGCCATATATATACGCCTTGCATTGCGGTTTCGCCGTCGTGCGTACCGTTCCAACCCGTTATCGGGTCTGTGCTGCGGAAGACGGGACTCCCCCACCGGTCGAAAATTTCCATGTCAAAATTCATCATTTCACGGTTGAAAAACGGGCGAAATATTCGGTTTTCGGGAGCACCGCTCGGCGAGAAAACGTTGGGAATGAATATCTCGGAAACAAGGTCGAGCGATGTGGCAGCGACCGTAAAAGTAAGCTCTTCGGCGGCACATTCGTTGCTGATTATGACAGAATAATCACCCGCTGTTACAGCCGTGAATACGGGTGCCGTGCTGCCGTCTTGCCATAAGTAAGCGAGGTTGGGCGCGTCCGCTACGGCAGCATCCAAGACAGCTTCCTCCTCGCCGCACAGGCTGAATTGCAGTGCGGTAATATTCAACTCCGGCAGACCCGGCAGTTCTTCTGTTTCCGTTTGCACACTCGTTGTACATTCTTCATTATCAATGACTTGCAAAGTATATTCGCCGGCGGGCAGGTCGGTGAATACGGCTTCGGTTTGCCAATTTTCGCCGTCAACGGAAAACAAGTACGGCGGGGTACCACCGCTCGGATTCTCTGCAATAACGACTCCGTCGGCGGCATTTTCACAAGTCGGGGAAGCGGTGGCGAATGCCGTGATTTCGGGTTGCGGTAAAACGGTAAATTCAGTCATTCCGATACAGCCGTTCGTCGGGTTGGTAACCGTTAAAATGTAGTTGTTCGGGACGGTAAAATCGGGATTGATTTCGGTGCTGACGGGAGTTTCATTGCCCTCGGTTGTCCATGCGTAGAAATAGTTTTCGTAAGCAACGACCGCAGGTGTTGCCGCCCCGGTAGCGCAGGATATATTTTGCGCAGCCGCCGCAGGTAATTCAATATCTTCGATGTCTTGCGTAACCGTGTATTCGGCAATGCTCGTACAGCCGAGTGCGCTGCTGACCGTTGCGGTGACGGTGCCTGCGGTCGAAACGGTAAGGGTCGAATTTGTGCTGCCGTCAGACCACAGAATATCGCCCGAACCGCCTGTGGCGGTCAAAACGACGGACTCTGTTTCACAATTCAGCATGCCGGACGCATTAATTTCGATTTGCATTTCTTCCTCAATTTCCAAAGTCAAAAACTCCGTCGTCGTGCAG
>JAHDCG010000166.1:5745-10583 GCA_020629965.1 Saprospiraceae bacterium
AGTCATTCGCGCAAATCGTGGCGGCGGTTTCGGTGACGGTATTTTCGCTTTCGTCATCAATAAAAATACTCGCGGTCGTCGCACAGTTGTTTTCGGAGAAAGTCGTGACCGTGTATGCGCCCGCAGTCGCGACGGAAACGGTGCTGCCCGTTGCGCCGTTCGACCAAAGATAATTGCCGTTGCCGCCCGTGACGGTGATATCCGCGCTCGCGTTTTCGCAATTTAAGGCAGTCGTTTGCGTGACTTCGATTTGCATTTCTTCCTCAATTTCCAAAGTCAAAAACTCCGTCGTCGTGCAGTTTCCGTCGGTCGTGATATTTTCATAAATGCCTGATTCACAAATTGTTGTACCGTAAAAATCGTAGCAGTCATTCGCGCAAATCGTGGCGGCGGTTTCGGTGACGGTATTTTCGCTTTCGTCTGTGACGACCGTGGTTGCAAAACTTTCACAACCCGAATCGGAAATTGCCGTAACAAAATAATTACCCGGTTCGCTGACAGATAAGGTATTTCCCGTCGCGCCGTTCGACCAGACAAATTGTGAACTCGCAGCAACGGCGGTCAGCGTAACCGCTTCGTTATCACAGTCCAAAACCGAGGAATTGATAATTTCCACGGGAACTAAAGGCTCGATGAATACTTCCAGATTGTACAAAATTGTAGTAGTATTATCCTGCACTGCCTGCATGTACTGACCCGTTGCACAATATTGCACACCGTACCAATCGACACATTCACCTTCACAGGCTTGCAGGTATTCATTGATAATTTGCTGTTCTTCCACCGTGAGCGTCAAAATAACCGTACTGTCGCAGCCGTTTGATTCGGCGACAAAAAACTGTTCATAATTACCTGACTCACAATAACTTATACCGTTCCAAGAATAACAATCGCCTGCTGCGACGGTAGCGGAAAATTCGGAATTAAACTCCTCTAAATCCCCCGTAACGGCAAATGATGTAAACTCAAAACAACCTTGGTCGCTCAAAAACTCTACGAAATAAGTACCCGGCACGGCGGTCGTGTAAGTATCGGAAAAGACGGTTTCAAAATTGCCGCCGGGTGTATTGATGAACCAAACACCCGGTTCACTTGCGAAAAGCTGCACCTCCGCATCGCCGTTACAATCAACCTCCGACAAAACCGCCGCATCGACAAAAAGCGGGTTACAAGCACAGTAATCGTAGAAAAAACTCAGCGAAACCGGCCCGCAATCATAAGTCGGTACCGTCGGTGCATTCTCGCTGAAAGTCACACTCGTACCGCCGCATCCGCTGCAAATTTCGTCGTCAATCATACGTTCGCGGATTTCGGTCAGCGTGTCGTACTCAAAAAATTCCTTCCATTGTGCCGTCAAGAAAAAGTCTTGCTGAATATCGCCGTAAATCGTGTCCGTTCCGCTGATAAATTGCTGCTCCAAAATCCAATCTATACCGGCGGGGCCGTAATAATCCGCGCCGGGCGTGACAGTCAAACGCAGGCCGGTATTCTCGTCATAATTAAAAACCGTCGTGTCTTCCAAAAGCAAACAAGTATCCGCTAAGACAAGCGACCAATTTCCGCCGACTCGGTAAGGCAAAATGCGAACAATAGTATCGAAAACCGACTCGGGACCGTCTTGGTCGGGATTGTCGATGCAAATCGAAGCGCAGCCGAGGTTATTCAAATTGCAGCCGCCGGCGAGCGCACCGGAAAGATAAGCATTGAATAAACTGTCTTGCAGGGCCGTATAATTTTCCAAACCGTATGCCTGTGATGTGTCGATGGAAAGAACGTCGGAGTCGGAAGTTTCAACGGAAATCACGCTGACACCCTCGGCAATGCAGTCGCCGGGCGAAGGGTTGACGGCTTCGGTCAGAAAATTCTGCGCGGTGCAACTGCCGTTGACCGTAAAGTTCCAAAAAGTCTCGGGCGGAGTCGCCCCGCCGATGGTCACGGTGGTCGGTCCGCCCTGACTGCACCCGCTGCCCCCGCCGTGACAGCCGTAGTCGTTATACTCCAATTCGGCGATAAATTCTCCGTTAAAATTCGCGTTACCGGGGTCGTCAAAATGCACCAAAACCGTGTCGGTAACAATACAGTCGGTCGTCGTGCCGGTGTAAGAAAAATAGTAATCGCCGCACTCGGCAACCGTAATTTCGTTGGGGGTGACGGTCACATCCGAAGCAATAATTCCAGCGCTTTCATTACACAAAAATACCCACTGACTCGGGAAGGCGGTTTCGGGCAAAGCGGCGGTAAATCCGCAAGCAATCACCGTATCGGGCAGAGCGAGGCAGTTGTTTTGTGCGTGGATATTTTCAAGAAAAAAGCAGAGCAGAAAGACGACAGAGTATTTCATAGGAAAAGGTATCGGTTAAACATTTGCATCGTTTTGATAACAAATTGCAGATACGTGATCGGTAGATATTCGCTGCTCGTAAGTAAGAATTTTGTTTGCAAAATATTTGTCATTTCGCACTTAATAAAATGGTTATCAGCACTTTAAAAAATTTTTATTTAGAAGTCTATGAGTTATAAATTTTCTTGAATAAAAGACGAGCCGACTACCGTTCAAAATAAAAGGTCAAAGTCGCAAAATTTTAGGAAGTAAAATAAAATCATTTCGACTGAAGGACAGCATGGGTATTTTATCATAATAATGTTTAACAATCAGGCTCAAAAAATCACAGTCAAAAAGCATTAAAGCCGTACTTTTGCCCGCTATGAGTAATGCAGACCCAAAAGAAACGGCGAAACTGTTTTATCGGGAAGCGGAAAAAATCCGTGACAACCCCGACCTCTTCTTTGCCGAAAAAAACGAAGCCCTTTTTCGTTTAACCGAGCTTATTTTTATCCATGCCACGGGCAATGAAGGACTGCAATTTACCACCCTCTTCGCCCGCATGGCTTACGCTTTTCATCAGTACGATATTCCGAAAAGAACGCAGTATTTTGTGCATTTTTTTCGCAGAAATTACCGCAAAACCGACGAAGACCCGGAGCAAATTTTCCTGCTCGGATTGCGCGTCACCGCCGGCATTATCGAAAATATTTACGCAGAACCGCCCTACGAATCACTGCGCGTGAAGCTGCCCGTGCAATGGACTTTCCCATTTTCTTCCCCCGAAATCAAAGCCTTTAAACCGCGTGCGCGGGTGCTGCTTTTGGAAAATGACGAAGACAATTCACAGTACATCGCCCGCGACCAAGAACGCCCCGATAACGTCATTCGGGTGCAGTATAACATTCCCGACCGCAACGAAAATTTTAACCCGACGATACGCGTTATCAGTTCGAGTTTTGGTTTACCTGTCACCGTCAATCTCATTGATATTCAGATAGATAAGGATAATGTCTATCGACCGCAGGCCTTTGTCGTCGAGCCGGATTATTTGGTAGATGTCACCGCCGTCGCCGAATGTTTTAAAGATTTCGGAACGGAGCCGGTTTTGTACTTATTGAAGAAATTTTTGCCCTTTGAAAGCACAAAGTACACGCTGCTCGGTCACATCGCCAATTTCTTTTTGGATGAAATAATGAACAACCCGGAGGCGGAATTTCGGGAGACTTTTCCCAAAGTTTTTCGCCTCAATCCGTTGGCGTGGGCGGCGATGGACGACAGCATCGTGCGCGAAATTTGGCAGACCTCCAAAATGCACTGGGTGCATTTGAAATCGAGCGTCTTACAGGATTTTAAACGGCAGGGTATCGACTCCAAAGAGTGCTACTTAGAACCTTCTTTTTATTCCGAAAAATACGGCTTACAAGGTCGTCTCGATGTTTTTTACAAAGACGCGACGGACGGTAAAAAATCGGCAATCGTCGAGCTGAAATCGGGCGGCGTATGGAAACCGAATCGCTATAAAATCGCGCACAATCACTTTACGCAGACGCTGCTGTACGACCTCATGGTGCGCTCGGTTTTCGGGCGGGAAACGGAGCCGCAGAATTACATTTTATACAGCAAAGAGGAAATGAACCAACTGCGCTTTGCGCCTCGGGTGCGGGCGCAGCAATACGAGGCCTTGCAGTTGCGCAATCAACTGGTCGGGCTGGAGCGCAGAATGGCGCGGCTGTGTGCGGGCAGACCCAAACCCGGTGCCCTCGTCGGCAGCATGGACGGTAAGAGTTTTTTCAGTTATATTCGCCCCGGCAGGTATCCGCTGTTGAAGGGTTTTAACGAAACTAATCTGCAACTCTTCGAGGGTGTATGGGCAAACATGTCGGACACCGAAAAAGATTATTTCACGGCGTTCACGGCATTCATTGCGAACGAGCATCAATTGGCAAAAACGGGACAGCAAGGACGCGACCGTGCCAACGGAACGGCCGCCCTGTGGCTCGACGAACCGGCGGATAAGGAAGAAAAATTCAACATTATTTCCGCGCTGACCATACAAAAAGAGACAGTCCGGGAAGAAGAACCGCTGATTACTTTTCAGCGGACGCCGGGCAAAACCAACCCTCTGGCAAATTTTCGCAAAGGCGACATTTCTGTCCTCTATCCCGCTGATAATGAGGGCGATACAGTTTTGAAAAGTCAGATTTTTAAGTGCAACATCATCGACATCAACAAAGAAACGGTGACGATTACGCTGCGCTTTAAGCAGTTTAACAACCGAGTTTTTACCGAACACACCTACTGGAATCTCGAACACGACCTCATGGACAGCGGCTACACGGCGATGTATCGCGGGCTGTTTGCTTTTGCCTCCGCACCGCAGCACAAGCGGGATTTGTGGCTGACTTACCGCGCTCCGCAAAAGCCGAAAACGCTTGAAATTACCGCGCCCGCAGAGTTGACCTCAGAGCAAAAAAAGATTTTCAAAAAGGCGATTTCCGCGCAGGATTACTTC
>JAHDCG010000166.1:10683-11861 GCA_020629965.1 Saprospiraceae bacterium
GACATTCAAAAGCGGGAAGACTTGCGGTCTTTGATACAGTCGCACCGCATTTTTGTCGGTACGGTGGCGGGCTTTGCGAATAAGTCGGATTTGTTAAAAATGAAAAAATTCGACCGCGTGATTATCGACGAAGCGTCGCAAATTTTAGAGCCGAATTTGGTGGGTTTGCTGCCCAAATTTGCGCAGGTCATGCTCATCGGCGACCACCAACAGTTACCCGCCGTGGTCGTGCAAAGCGAGGATTTGTCTTGCTGTGAAAACGAGGAACTGAACAAAATCGGTCTGAAAAATCTGCGTAATTCTCTCTTTGAAAGACTGTATCTGCGCTGTTTGGAAAACGGTTGGGATTGGGCTTACGACCGGCTCAGCCACCAAGGTCGGATGCACGAAGACATCATGAATTTTCCGAATGAAGCCTTTTATCGCGGCGGTTTGAAGATTCTGCCCGAAGAAATTCCTTTCTCGCTTACCCAAAAGTCACCGCTCTCCTACTCCCTGCCCGCCGGTGTCGAGGATTTGGAAAAACAGTTGGCGACCCGTCGTTTCCTTTTTTTCGATACGCGCACCGACGGGCAAAATGCGAACCCGAAAACCAATGTGCACGAGGCGATTTTAGCGGAAAAAATTATTTCCGCATACAAATTTATTTACAAAGAAAATTCTAAACAAGTAACAAAAAAAAGCATCGGAGTAATTACACCGTATCGGGCACAAATCGCGCAAATTCAGGAGGTTTTGGAGAAAAATAACCACGACCTGACGCAACTGACCATCGACACGGTCGAGCGGTATCAGGGCGGTGCACGTGACATTATCATCATTTCGTTGTGCACCAATTCTATCAATCAACTCGCCTCTTTGGTCAGTATTTCGGAGGAAGGCGTGGACAGAAAACTCAACGTGGCATTAACCCGAGCGCGGCAACATGTTATTATATTGGGAAATGCGGAGATTTTGCGGCGGGATGAGATTTACGGAAAGTTGTTGGATTTTTGTGAGAAACGGTTGACGGTTGACGGTTGACGGTTGACGGTTGACAATAATGAAAAAAGCAAAAACCGGCAAATTTTTAAAAGAAAAGAAAAGAAAAGAAAAGAAAAGAAAAGAAAAAAATTAAAATTACAACACAATCCAAAGCAAATCACGAAAGCCCCTCGTACATCGTAATTCGTAATTCG
>JAHDCG010000167.1:0-1116 GCA_020629965.1 Saprospiraceae bacterium
GCTTGAGATTGTGGGTTAATCTTTGATTTTTTTGGTTTACTCATTTTTTAATAAAGCGGAGTTTTATGATTTGCATTTTTGAAATATAATACAAGTTCAAAACGAATTTAAGTTCCGAAGACAGATACTCCCTCGCGCAGTCCTGTCCCGACTTCAGTCGCGGAGGGTCGGGGGTATTCAGTACGGTTCCCCCCGTCCACCGTCCCCCGTAAAACCGTCCACCGTCCAAAAAACAGACCCCACCTTCGCGAACGAAAGCAGGGTCTCGAGAATCAAACATCACGTCTCTTCGAGCGACAGCGGGGCGGTCATCGGGTGACTGCGCACACTTGGGCAAATTTATTTTTTTGCTTCTCGTGTTTTACATGAAGTTGAGCGGTGATTGGGGGAAAACGCAGAGTAATAATCAGACTCGGTGAGGGTGTTGTTTCACAGTTTGGCAAAATTGTGTGTTCCGTTTTAAAAGCGGAACGGACCCCAAGTTTTTTACTCCGACTTTGCAGTCCGTCAAGCTAATGCGGACAAGGGGAAAAGGGGTCTGTAGAGCGGGTTGTCCGGTTTATCCGTCGCTCCGAATGCGTTTGAGTTTTTAAAAAAGGATAATATAAAAAAGTGTTGTCATAGTGTCTGATAAAAGTTGCCGATTAGGAAGAACAGCATTGATTCAAAAGGAAAAAACGCGCTCCTCTTAATCGACCGAGGAGTATTTTTAAGACCGACTCGATGTTCGGATAATAGTGTTTCCAAAAATGCGAGGGCGTTTGTGTATTTTGTATTTTAAGATTGAAGCGGGAAAAAAGGCCGGCCGAAAATTGCTGTTTGCACAGTAATTTTCGAACCGGCAGCTCACAACTATTTCCCAAATGTTAACCATAAAAACTATTCTCTTGCAGTAGAAATATTGTAATTGCTCACAACTATTTCCCAATCCCGATGAAGTCGGGAAAAAACTATTCTCTTTTGCATCGCTTTCGATGCTTTTTCTTTTTCGGTTTTTTAGCTTCTCGACTAAAGTCGATGCTACGGGGCGGGTTTTGGTTCGGGAAAAAATGCAAACCGTGCGGCAGTCGTTTCCGCCGCACGGCAGCTCACAACTATTTCCCAAATGTTAACCAT
>JAHDCG010000167.1:1216-11854 GCA_020629965.1 Saprospiraceae bacterium
TCACAACTATTTCCCAAATGTTAACCATAAAAACTATTCTCTTTTGCATCGCTTTTGATGCTTTTTCTTTTTCGGTTTTTTAGCTTCGCGACTAAAGTCGATGCTACGGGGCGGGTTTTGGTTCGGGAAAAAATGCAAACCGTGCGGCAGTCGTTTCCGCCGCACGGCAGCTCACAACTATTTCCCAAATGTTAACCATTAAAAACTATTCTCTTTTAGCGGAAATGCTGCAATTGCTTACAACTATTTTCCATCCCGATGAAGTCGGGAAAAACTATTTTCTAGCGCATCGCTTTCGATGCTTTTTCTTTTTCGGTTTTGGATAAAAAAAATCATTCGGATGTTAAGCGTATTAGACAAGGTTATGAATATTGACGCGATAAAATCCATCAACCATCAACTATCAACCACCAACTAAAATAGATGCAAACCGTGCGGCAGTCATTTCCGCCGCACGGCAGCTCACAACTATTTCCCAAATGTTAACCATAAAAAACTATTCTCTTTTGCAGCGCATCGGCTGCCTTAATTTTGGCTCTGAAGCAATATTTGCTAATGAATACCTAAAATGAAATCAACTGAAAATCTCAAAAACAAAGAGACTCAACTATCAACCACCAAGCATCAACCATCAACTAATTACTCCATTCCCGCGGCGCCTGCAAAGCAAATTGTTCGCGTTTCGGACTCGGGCGCACGGTGCTGAGGTTTTCCATGCTTGCGCCGGTCGAAGCGTCGTTTTGTGCGAAAGCGCAGTGCTTAATCATCGGCTCGCAGACGCCTTCCACGTCCATGTTATACATGCCGCCGCCGCGCACTTTTGCTTGGTTATTGCTGAACAGGCAGTTCTGAAAGACGGGGCTGCTTTCGCCCGCACCGGCGTAGTTAATGACGCCGCCGCCGTAGTTAGCGGAGTTGCCGCTGATTTCGCAGTTGATGAAGGTCGAGTTGCTTTGTCCGCCTTTTCTGCCGTCGTTGAAGATGGCGCCGCCGTCGAAGTCAGCTTGATTGCCGGCGAAGACGCAGTCAGTAAAAGTCGCGTTGGCTTTGCCCGAAATTCCGTTGTTATACACCGCTCCGCCGTCGCGGCTGCTGTTGTTGATAAAAGTACAATTTGCGATAGAGGGAGTGCTGCTGTTGCCGCGACCCGCACCGTCGTTGTAGATGCCGCCGCCGCAGCGGTTGCGGTCGCCCGTGGTGCCTTCGCCGTTGCCGGTGCCGTCTTGAATGGTGAAGCCGTCTAAGACCGTGGCTGCGCTTGCGTGTTTAAAGACTACGACGTTGTAGCTGTTGTCGGCGGTACTCGGTGTGCCGATGGCGCCGCTTAATACGGTAGTGTTTGCAGTGTGATTTCTTTGGTACAGTTCGGTTTCCGTACCCGCAAAGCCGCCGTACATTTTGACGTCGGAGGGCATCATGAATGCTGTGCTGCGGTTGTTGTCGGGCGTCGGGGTGTAGGTGCCTCGGGCTACCCAGACCATGTCGCCGGGTTTTGCCGCAAAGAGGACAGCGTTGATGTCGCTGCTGCTGTCATGCCAAGAAGTACCCTGACCGGTGCCTGCGGTGGTGACGTAAAAGATATTTTGTGCGATGCTGCTTTGAGCAATTAAAACGAGGGTAATAACAATTAACGTGATGTTGAGTCCTTTCATGACAAATAAGTTGTGTGGTTAAAAATTTGTAATAGTCTGAAAGGGGGGAAATGATTGTGAAATCAAGCGGGGGAAGGGAGGTGGCGGGAAGTACCGAAAACTGTCATACTTTTTACTTTCTGTTACCGTTTGTTCAATTTTGAAAAGCGGTACTTCCCTTAAAGTAGTGTGTTGTTTGTTTTGTCCGTTGACGAAAAAAAATAGTGTTTGTCTCGCTGTGTGTGTAAGTGTAAGTAAAGGTTAAAAAAGCGAGCGTTTGTTTTTTGCTTTGATTGTTGTGCCGAGGCACTATCGTGTAAGTATCGGTATTTTTTTCAGAGAACTTGTGCGGAGGATAATATCAAAAGGAGGAGGCGGACTAAAGAGGAGGAAGTTTGATTTTCGCTGCGGAGGAAAGCGTTTGTCCGTATTGATGTCACAAAAGTAGGAGGTATTTCGATACCGTGCAAGTATTTTTTAATTTTTTTTTGTTTCGGAAAGGTCAGTCGGTGCAGCACGGTTTTATTGAAAATCAACGTTTTACGATTCATATTTATTTTTTACATAATTGAATTTCAGCAGTTTACGGCTGTATTTCAACAATAATTTAACGTCAAAAAAAATGTGAATCTTTTTTTACTTTTTTTTGAAAAAGACCGTCACGGAGCAATTTTTGGGTGAATTATTGAATTAGAGGAAAATAATTGTACGAAAATTCGTGATTTGTGACTTCTGTTTTTGAATGTGATTTTAATTTGTACAAGCAAAATGCGGCTTCCGGGATTTATTCTGTGATAATTTTTCGCAAAACAACGCTGAAATGCGGCTTTTTGCGGGAGTAAACTAACTGTATCCGGGTAGAGGCGGGGGGAGAAGGCGGGAAGAAAGGATGGAGGCGGTTTTTGCCTGTCACAGATTTGGGAAAAATTATAAAAATGAAAACAAGGCTTTTCAATTTATGACCGAATAGAAGAACCGCAGGAGCAGTTGCCGTAAATTTGAAATCGGAAGTATAAATAAAAAAACCCGTCACTCGATTTAATCGAGTGACGGGATTTTTTCAGTTAGTCTGCTTTCCGAAAACAGGTTTTATCCGAGAAAGCGATAAGACTTTTTCTTTTTCCGACTCTTCAATGGCACAATCATTTTGCAGCCCTAACCAAAATTTTGCAGAATTGCCAAAATATTTACTCAAACGTAAAGCGGTATCGGCGGTAATTCTGCGTTCGCCTTTAATAATCGCGCTAATCCTGTTTTGTGGAATACCGATGTCTTCAGCAAGGCGGTAAGAACTGATTTGCATGGGTACGAGGAATTCTTCGGATAAGACCTCGCCGGGATATATGTTGGGGAGATTGTTATTCATATCGGTAGTTTTTAAATTCAAAAGTAAGGATTTTTGATTTAATCGAAAGCAGAAGTCAAAGTCAAATCAAATGAGAAATACTGAAAATCTTGTTAATCCTGTTCAAAAAAGAAGCCGCACCCTTCTCTCGGATGCGGCTTCAAATACTACTTACCAACTTAAAAATATGAAGATTAATTCTTGTTCGGCATACGCCGAATGTCTTTTGCGGTGAAGGTGTCGCCCTTTTCAAAGTCATCGGCACCGCCCAAAGGCGGGTAGTGACCATAACCGCACCCGTGATGTTCGAGAACAAGAGATGTACCTATTTTTGCATTCAAATTCGTTTCTTTATTTTCTTTGATATATACTTCTTCTCGCCCTTCACGATAACCGACATACTTAAAAACCACTTCGTAGTTCTCCGCATCAAGCGGCGAAATCTCATAATTCCCGTCAAAATCAGTCTGCGTTCCGGCTACGAACACGCCGTTCTCATATATGATGACATCGCCGAAAAGTATCGGCTCGCCCGTTTCCGCATCCGTAACTTTACCCGACAGGCTGCCCTGCGCATGCACATTTCCCAAAAAAAACAGTAGCAACATTCCTGAAAAACGGTACGACAGACCGAATAAACCGGCAAATCGTACCGTAGTATCACCAAATTTTATCATTATTTGACGGTTTAAATTTAGCATCAATATTTTTCTATGCAGAGACGAACGAGTCAAAACGGAAATCTAACATCTAACATCTAACATCTAAAGTCTAAATCCAAAAAAATCCCGAAAATCGACCTGCGTGATTAAGACAAGCGATTTTCGGAACGGCATGGGGTAGGAGTTCTATTGAGTTTGTACAGGCTGACTAATTTTCTTTGTTGAGGCGTTTAAAGGTTTAGTCGTTTAATCGATATGCGGCTAAACGCTTAAACAACTAAACGCCTAAACACATTTCTTTGGCGTCATTGTAACACAAAGTTAAGCCGCCCCGCCCGCCGATACCAACCAACATTTATTAAAAGTCAGGTTTCTGATTTGAGTTATCCACATTTTGCAGACTTGTTTAGTGGATAACTTACTTTCTCGAAGGAAAATTAAAAATTTACTTTTGCGGCACAATCGAAAATCGGTGTCAGGAGAGAAAACCGCGCCGCCGTTAAAACAATCAATCACAATAAGCGATGTCAAAAAAAATAAAATCCGCACTCATCTCCGTTTATCACAAAGACGGTCTCGACGAAATCATCAAAGAACTCGATAAGCAAGGCGTTACGATTTATTCGACCGGCGGCACGCAGAAATTTATCGAAGGTCTCGGCGTAGCAGTCCGGCGCGTAGAAGACCTGACCTCTTATCCTTCCATTCTCGACGGGCGCGTGAAAACGCTGCACCCTAAAGTGTTCGGCGGTATTTTGGCGCGGCGCGAAGAGGCGCATTTGGCGCAGTTGGAAGAGTACCAAATTCCCGAATTGGACTTGGTCATCGTCGATTTGTACCCTTTTGCAGAAACCGTCGCGAGCACCGACGATGAGTCTGCCATCATCGAAAAAATCGACATCGGCGGCATTTCGCTCATTCGCGCCGCAGCGAAAAACTACCGCGATGTGGTTTGTGTATCGTCGAAAGCGGACTACACCATGCTTTTAAAATTGCTGCAAAGCAAAGACGGCAGCACGGATTTGGCAGACCGCAAAGAACTTGCGCGTCGCTCTTTCAAAGTGTCGAGCCACTACGATACGGCGATTTTTGACTACTTCAGCCGCGACTCGGATGATACGGCATTTAAGAAAAGTATCGAGCAGTCAAAGGAATTACGCTACGGCGAAAATCCGCATCAGCGCGGTTGGTTTCACGGAAACCTCGACGCGATGTTCGAGACGCTCGGCGGCAAGGCTTTGTCTTACAATAACCTCGTCGATGTCGATGCGGCGGTCGGCATCATGCGCGAACTGAAAGACGGCGACCCGGCTTTCGCGGTCATGAAACACACCAACACCTGCGGCGTAGCGGTGCGCCCGACGGTACTCGAAGCCTGGCAGGCTGCCCTTGCGGGCGACAATATTTCGGCTTTCGGCGGCATTTTAATTTGCAATAAAGCCATCGACCTCGCTACGGCGGAGGAAATCAACAAGATTTTTTACGAAGTGCTGATTGCGCCCGCCTTCGACGCGGACGCGCAAGAATTGCTGCTGAAAAAGAAGAAACGCATCTTGCTGAAAATCAAAGACTGGACGCAGCAGCCCCGCGTTTTCAAGTCGTTACTTAACGGTGTCATCGAGCAGGACGCGGACACGGCAACGGAAGCGGGCGATGATTTTACGCTCGTGACAAGTAAAAAACCGACGGATGCGGAAATGAAAGATTTGGCATTTGCGGTAAAAGTCTGCAAGCATTTAAAATCCAACACCATCGTGCTCGCCAAAAATCAGCAACTGCTCGGCATGGGTTGCGGTCAAACGAGTCGCGTGGATGCCTGCAATCAAGCCATCGAAAAAGCCCGTAAATTCGGCTTCGACCTCGACGGCGCGGTCATGGCTTCCGATGCGTTTTTCCCCTTTCCCGATTGTGTGGAATTGGCGGATAAAGCGGGAATCACCGCAGTAGTGCAGCCGGGCGGCAGTATCAATGACCAAAAAAGCATTGACTACTGCGAGCAAAACGGCGTGGCTATGGTGACGACGGGGGTGCGTCATTTTAAGCATTGAGAATATTTGTAACTACTTAGGTGTCTGACACTTGACTCAAGCAAATATTGAAAAAATCATGTTATACCGAAATCCGACAGAAAAAAAGTGTCTGACACCGGCGTTAAACATAACATCGGTGTCAGCCTGTCCCGTACTTCAGTCGGGAACGCTTTTCTTCGCTTGAACCCCGGATTTATTTGCAATATTTTCGACTTTTATCAAAATCAGCGTCAGACACCTAAGCAATTACGAATATTTTTAAAATAAGAAAAAAGGCTGTGCATCGGTATGATGTACAGCCTTTTTCATTAGGCAAAAATTCTATTCACCCTCAATCTCCCGCACGAGTTTTTTAAAAACCGACTTGGTAAAGCGCACGTATTCTTGTTCTTTTTTATCGAAGCCAATCGGGGGCGTCGGGGGTGCTGCCGGGGCGCAGTTCGTAGCGGTCGGGGGAGAGGAGGTAGAGTTTTTGGGTTATTTTTTTCAAGATTGACAAATGTTATAATCTAATTAACTACTCCACTATCAACCCCTGCCGCCCCGTCAAAAAATCAAAAGACAACTCCTGCAAACTCTTCCCGTTCACCGTCGCCTCCCAAGCACCGTGCCCCTCACCCGTCAGCGGATAAACTTCGTTGTAGATGCCCAAAGAGTCGTAGAGCGTTTCTAATTCAAAAGCCTCGGAAATCAAAACCGTCGGGTCTTCCGTGCCGTGCGCGATAAAGAGTTCGGGGTCGTTAGCGTCATAGGGATTTGTTCCGTAAACGGACTCGAAGAGGTCTAATTTGACGTTGCTGCCCCAATAGCCGACGAGGCTGCGCACCGTGTAGGTCACGTCCGGATTGGTGGTGGCGAGGGTCGGGTCGTCGGCGGCGGGGATTTCGTCTTTAAAATCCGTCGGGTCGGAAATACCCAAGGCAATCGTCGTTATCGCACCCGCCGAGGCACCGCCGACGGTGATAAAATCGGGATTAATGCCGTAGTTTTCCGCATTGGCTACCAACCAACGGAGAGCAGCTTTGGCATCTCTTTGGGCGGCGTACATAGCCATACTCGTGCGCGCGTCGTTCGGCGTTTCGGCATTGTCTAAGGTGAAATCTATCCATTCCTGCGGGGCAATGCCCGTAAAATCGGCATGCAAGTCACTCACCGTCCGGTAGTCTATCGACGCGACGACCCAACCGCGTGAAGCAAAATAATTTGCCGTATTGATGATTTCGGGCTTGGTCTTGGTGCCGCCCTGAAATCCGCCGCCGTGAATAAACATGTACAGCGGTCGGTTTTCGGAGTCATTGTCCGGGTAATATAAGTCCAAGAGGAGCGGTATTTCATAAACTTCGGGGCTGTTGCTGTCGTGCGCGAGTCCGTTTGCGTAGGTAATGTCCGACTCGGTCAAGACGGTGTAGGTCGCTGCTGCCGTGACGGTCGGGGTGCCGTTGTCGGGCGCGGCGGTTTCGTCGTCGTTGCAGGCGGTGAAGAGGACGATTGCTAAAATGAAAAGGTAGGTTGTTTTGTGCATGATGTGGTTTGAGTTTTTCTGACAGTTTTTGCGCAAGATTTCTATTACTGCGCCTTATCTTCTGCGATTATTTGTCTGACTTTTTCTTCCGAGATGTTGAGTGAGGCAGAGATTATCGGAACTGAAATTCCGTTTTTAACCAATCCCAAAACCGCTTCTTTCTCTTTCTTTTCTTCTCCTTTTTTAATTCCTTTTTTTATCAACTGTTGTGCATCTACCATTTGCGTATGCTGCTCACTTGCAATATTTCTTAAATTCTTCAGGTAAGCCTTGTAAGCTGCTTTTTCTTCCTCTGTCAGGTTCATTTCATCCAACTTCTTCTTTGCTTCGTTCAGCCCTTTTGCCGAAAAATCTTCGGGCAGTTCTCCGTTTTTCAAAAAGTAAATCCATTCGTCCAACTTATCTCGGATGACATCATCGAATTTATCGACTTTGATTATCCAATATTCGGGATAAATTTGGTATGCTTCCTCTACGTCGTAAGTTTCTTTTTGAACCTGCGCCAAACTCAATATATCCCCCTGATGAATGCCTTTAAACTGCGTAATGCCGTGATAAACATAATCTTCTCCCTGCCCCAAATCAAAATAAGCAATCGTTATCGAGATTACTTTTTTGACCTTTGCGTAAGCATCTCCTTCGCCGATGTATTCCGTAACGGCTTTCGACGTGCCGTACAAAATTCGATGAAAATAATCCCACTCTTTGCTGTTTTGCACCTCGATAATTATTAAATCGCCGTCGGCATCTTCGACAAAAATATCTACTCGATTGTGTTTATCGTCCTCGTCCTCTTTGTTTCCCTCGCTTTCCAATATCTTTTTTATGGTAATATCTTCCGAGAGCAATTCACTCAGGAAGCCTTCTAAAACATCGAAGTTGGCTTTGTCTCTGAGCAATTTCTTCATTGCCCAATCAAATCTTATCAGTGAATTTTTATTTTTCATATCTCAAAGATAGCGGTTTTCTTACTTTTTTATTATTCCTGCCGCAAATGTTTTCACGCCTTACTTCCTTCGGTTTTTCAATGTCCTCAACCTCCGTCTCTGCACAAAAAACAGCAACGTCAGCCCAATCAGCAGCAACGGATACAAAAAACAAAAGACAATTGCATTGACCTCATAGTAGGACAAATTTAAAATATTTGCCAAATTGATAATGAAATCCGTGCAGTAAGCGTAAAGTTCAATTCCGAGTTGTTCCATATCTAATTCTCTTTTTTCAATTTACGAATTTCAAATTGCATACCGATTGATTTGACCAACAAAACGTAGATAATCAGCGGGATGAGCACGACCAAAAATACAATATTCGCCAATCCGTAATTGCCCGTTGCTTTCAGTGCGCGGATTATTCCGTAATAAATCGGGTCGATTTCGGCGAAGTACGGCTTGGCATATTTCACATGATTTGCTCTGCAATAATTTGTGTTGTTATGACACATCCACGAGCATTTGTCTTTATACGCCTTGGCGGAATTGATGGTCGTGACACCGTGGCTGCTGTAGCCTTTTTCGGTGGTGTTTCGTTTGACGATTTCGTTGGTGAGGAGCATGGTGAGAAAGGGGAGGAGGAGGAGGGCGGCGTAAAGGAGTCGTTTTTGCATCGTTTTTTGTAGTGTGTGGGAATGTTCGCACGAGGCTCTTACCTCGTTTGCCTCTCAAGGTGTGTGTTTAAGCCGCATCCGGCGGAAGTGAAGACTTCCTTTTAATTTCGCCGGAGGCGGGCAGAGAGATGGTACGAGGGACACCCTCGCGCCAACTGAGTATCACCAATACCAATCGGTTCATTCCAGTACTTTATAAACACAATTATCAAAATTGATATAATAATAAAAAGCAATATGTACGAGGTGTAAATCATCTTACGAAGGAGTATTTAGTTGTTCTATGCTCTGCAAACAAACTGTATGAAATTGATGTAATTAAACAACCAATTGCAAAATTTGTATGGTGCTGGTTGCTTGTAAATACATATATTTTACTCTCAGGCTCTAATTCTAAGCCTGATAATACAGCTATTACACAAAAAGCCAATATCAAAATAAAACGATAGAAAAAAAACGTTCATTATCTGTTACTTTTTTAAATACTTTTGAGTGCTTCCACAAACTCGTAGCAGTTAAGGAACTTGCAAAAAAGAATATACCAGATTGGCTAATCAAATCTATAAAGCTTTGTGGCACACCTTGAAAAGTTGAATATAACATCAATATCCAAATCTGTGCAAGACCTGCAAAAAAGACGATAATTAAAAATTTGAACGCATTCATTTTTTCCTTTTTGGTTTTTTCTTTTTTTAATGCAGCAGAACGGTTCTGTGTATGTGACGTGGCGGGCTTTTGCCCGACATGAACACATACACGTTGTTCTGCTCAGTTTTAATTTTCAATTTCTCTTTTCAATTTCTTCCATTCTTTCCAAAATGCCTCATATCCTTTTCGGTCAAATTCATCTTCTGGAATTACTTTTGGATTACTCTGTTCGTAGAATTTCTCAACTTGGTTTACGAATTCGATTACTATTTTTCGATATTCAGCCTTTCCTATAATTCCTTCTTCGCCATTTTGTAAAATGTGTTTTACTTGCCCGTTTTCAATGTGTTTGATTGACCAATCTATTCCATTTGGACATCCCATAATTATTACGAAATCGTCATCATTTTCATCTGCCATGAAAAAATGTCCACAACAAGGAATTAGCTGACTTGCATATTTATTTGGTTCATAATTTTCATTTAAGGTTCGCATCAAGTATAAAGCTGTCGAACTTATTGTCCATGAACCACTTTCCTTATTTGATATTTCTTTATCACCTATTCTTAAATATACCTCTCCGTGTGAACATAAATCTTCAGGGTTGTCTTTTCCGTCATCCTTTATCCAATGCTGTCGAAGAACTTTTATGTCGAATTGGTTTTTCATTTTTTCTTAATTGAGCAGAACTCTAAGGATTGTATAAACCGTCGAGCCACCCGACCCTTACGCCGCCCGCGACCGTATCGGCTCGATGGTTTATACAATTAAGTTGGACAATGCCGCGTTTCCTCCGCGCCGTATGCAAATTGCTCGGACTTTTTCCGGTTTCTAAAATCGACTCGTTTTAATTTTCGCACTAAAGGTAAGCAAAAAAGTAAATCTTTCTGTAAAGAACCGACTCGATATTCAGATAAATCAGCATAAATTTCTCTGTTTTCACAAGTCCGGGCAACAGCCGACCGGTACCTGACCGGACATCAAGCATCGAGGGGGATAATCTCGCCTTCGGGGGTATGGATTTTAAAACCGATCGGCGGACTGCGTCCCGGCGCAAGGTGCATCTGCGGCAGATACCCCAAAAGTATCAGGGTCTTTTTGCCGCAAGCGGGCCGGCAAAAGGGGATTTGGCAAAAACATTCCAATTTTTGCGCTGCACCTTTTGCAGTAAATCGCTCAGTTTTTCGCGCTCGG
>JAHDCG010000026.1 GCA_020629965.1 Saprospiraceae bacterium
TGTTGGTTGATAGTTGGTGGTTGGTAGTTGACGGGCGCGACGCGCTTTAGGCTATCAATATTTACTATCAACTTTCTGTTCAACTTCGGAAAAGTCCGAAGTCCAAGAAACGTTAGTAGTCTAACATCTAAAGTCTAACGTCTCAAAATACTGTGAGGTGATGAAATTTGGCAGCCATGCCCCTCTGTCTCAGGGGTGAGGAGTTCGGAATAAACTTCGATAATTTATTATCGCAGCTAACCGCCTTTTGCAGGTTCGAGTCCTGCCCTTACAGCCGTGTTGGTTGGTGATTGATAATTGTTGAACGACAGCGAAATCCCGACTTCAGTCGCGGATGATTGATAGGCGCTTTGAGCGACTTAGCAGCAAGTATCAACTGTCCACCAAAAAAGAAAGCGTTATTCTCAATGAAGAGAATAACGCTTTTTTATTTTTTGGTATTTCAAGCGAAAGCTGCCGTCAACCGTTCACCGTCAACCATCCACCGTCAATCAAAAACCTTTTTCAGCCGCGCCTCCAACGCCGGACCGCGCAGATTGCGTGCGATGATTTTTCCGTCCTTATCCAACAACAAAGTCGCCGGAATGGAAGAAATGCCGTAGGTCTGTGCCGCCGCGTTTTTCCAACCCTGCAAGTCCGAGACGTGACTCCAATCCATATTGTCTTTTGCGATAGCCGCCAGCCATTTGTCACGGTTGCTGTCCAAGCTGACACTCAACACCTCGAAACCTCGGTCTTTGTATTTTTGGTAAACGTTGACCACGTTAGGGTTTTCGCGACGACAAGGCCCGCACCAGCTCGCCCAAAAATCTACGAGGACTACTTTTCCGCGCAAATCGCTCAATGCTAAAGGCGTACCTTCGGGCGTATCTTGCGTAAAATCGGGAGCTGTACCGCCGACCATTAACTGACTGACGGTTTTCATTTTATTCTCTAAAACCGCCACATTTTTCTTGTCTTTATCTTTCCACGCGTCGATGTATGCTTGTGCAAATACCGCGTAGTTATCGTGCTTTTTGCCTTCCAAACCCGCCAACAGACCGCCGTAAGCTAACTTATAAGTGCGACTGTCCTGCGGGATTTTTGCCAAAACCGTATTTAATGCCAAAGCATGCTGCTCGTCCGGAATGCCGATACCGCTGAGGGTTTGCGCGTAGGCTTTTACACTTTCATAGACCCACGGATTGTATTGATAGTCGGCGGCTTCCCAGTTTGCGTAGTTGAAGTACATATTCACAAAATAATTCAATTCATCGGGAAAACCCTCACCGTACAGTTGATAACTCAAATAAGTATTCAACTCTGCCACTGCGCCCAAAAACGGCTCGGTGCGCTGCAAAGAGTCCATTAACTCCAGTTTTTGCTTGTCGATATTTGCCATACCGAGCATGGCTTTTTGTTCCTGTTCTTTGTTGCCGTCCGCTTTCAGCAGTTGACGCTGCATACTACGGTTTGAGTTTTTGAAAGTTTTTATTTGTGATTTTAAAGACGTGTAGCCCTCATTCAGCGGCGAGTTGCTGACCTTTGCGCTGCGAAATTTGCTGCACGGCGCGGTCAGTTCCACTCCTTTTTCCGAACCCAAAATGACGGGAATCATATTATTCGATGCCGTCCCGACGTAATAAACACGCGGGCGCGTCTCGGGCAGCGTAAAAGTCGCGGTACCGTCGGCGGCGACGGGCTGTTTGCGCACGGGCGCAAATTCAAAACCGTCGAATTCCATGACGAAAATCATTGCGTCCGCAGCGCAATTTTGGGAGTTAACTTTGACGTCGATTTTCTGTGCCGTGCCGATTTGCGTCATCAGCAGCAGCAGAAAAATCAAAATAGCGGAAGAAAAAATTTGCATAATTTATTTGTTTCGAGAGCTAATTATTTCCTGCAAAAGTATTGATAATTGCTTTGTTTTTCTGTTAAAGCAAGATTAAAGCCCGTGCAACAAAAATTCTTTTGATTTTTTGTTGTTTAAGTGTTTAGAGGTTTAGGCGTTTAAAACGCCCGCTGCCGTTACACAATTTAACGATCAAACTCGTAAACCTACTTAGGGTGCCAAACGGTCTCTCTTCCAGCTTCCGTCTGCGGTTTTTAAATAATTTATGCGGTCGTGCAGGCGGCTCGATCTGCCCTGCCAAAACTCGATGCGCTTTGCTTTTATTCTGAAACCGCCCCAGTGCGGCGGGCGCGGCAGGTTGTCGGCATCCGCGTATTTCTTCCGTAAATTTTCGGTATTCTCGTCCAAAATTTCCCGCCCGTCGATGACTTCACTTTGGGGCGAAGCCCAGGCCCCGATTTGACTTTTTTTCGGTCTTTTCTGAAAATAAGCGTCCGACTCTTCGTCCGATATTTTTTCGGCTTTGCCTTCGATGCGAATTTGTCTTTCCAACTCTAACCAATTAAAAACTACCGCTGCTTTAGGATTTTTGGTCAACTCATAGCCCTTTTGACTTTCATAATTGGTGTAAAAAACAAAGCCCTTTTCGTCAAATCCTTTGAGCAAAACGACCCGCGCCGAGGGTTTGCCTTGCGCATCGGCCGTGGCGACTATCATGGCATTCGGTTCGGGAATTTCGGCCTTTAGTGCCTCTTGAAACCATTTGTCAAACTGCCGAAAAGGGTCGCTTTCCGTCTGCGACATTTGTAAAGTACTTTGTCGATAATCTTCTCTTAAATCCTGTAATTTGTCATTGTCCATCGTTTATTTATTTTAATTTTATTCAAGTCGATTTACTGTTTAAAACATCGAACCCGCTTTTGGTTTTCCGCTAAACACATTATTTTTTAGTTTATGGGTGAAAAATTTATAGGTTTATTTGTTTGAAAATCCGCATAAGTCCTTATTATCTTTGCCTTCAGACATTGAAAATTACGCACAAACACAAAGCATTTTTTGCTTTGGTTGAGAACAAAAACAAACATGCTATGCGAAATGTAATCCAAACATTTGCGCTGCTCTTCCTCGCGGCAGCCACTCTTACCTCCTGTGTATCCAAAAAGAAATTTGAAGAGCTTACCTCCGTTAAGGAAAATCTTTCTACGCAATTAAATAATACCAAAAGCGAACTCGCCGATTTGGAGAAAGCCAAAGAGGAAGTCGAAACAGAATACGCCAACGAAAAGGCGCGTTTGGAAGGTTCGGTCGAGAAATTTCAGGCCGACCTCACCGCAGCCGAGCAAACTTTGGAAACGGCTAAAGCCGAACTGACGACGGCGCAACAACAAACGGAAAAACTGCAGGCGATGATTGACAACACTTTCGTCGCTTACCAAAACAGCGGTCTGCAACTGACGGCAAAGAACGGAAATTTGCTGATTGCGAATTTCGAGCCCGTGTACTTCAGCAGCGGTTCGACTTATGTCAAAAAAGAAAGCCGCGAAAGTATGGAGCAGTTGGCGAAGACCTTGCAGGAAAATCCGACGCTCAAAATCATGGTCGTCGGTCATGCCGACAATCAAACGGTCAAACCGAGTGCCGCCGTCGGCAACAATACGCGCCTCAGCTACCTGCGTGCCGAAAACGTAGCAAAAATGCTGATGAACAAAGGCGTCGCCGAAGACCAAATTATCGTCAGCGGCGCGGGTACTTCACAACCCGCCGTACCTTACACGGAAGAAAATTTAGCGGAAGCCCGCGACATGAACCGCCGCGTTGAGTTTTTGGCTCTGCCGAATATGGACGGAATGCAGATGCCGAATATGCAAATCGAAATGCCGGAAGAACCGACCGACGATGCGCCCGAAAAAACAATGACGGAGACGGACGATACGAAATAACCGCCCGGAGAGAACCAAAGTAGCACACACTAATTATTTCGATAATTTGAAAACATCTTTTTCCGCTGTTTTCCTCTAAAAAATAAGTCCGTAGCTACGGCTATGCACTGATTTTTTAAAGAAAACTATCGAAAAAATCTTGTTCTCAAATTTACCGAAATAATTAACGTGTGCTACTTAACCAAAACGAAACTCAAAGAATGTATTGACTTTGATGAAATAATTTTTTCAAAGCCTCTTTTGCCGACGCGAAAGGGGCTTTCTTTTTTTTATTACATCTCCGTAATTTTCATCTCCAACCGCTGATTAAAAACGTGCTCTTCTCCGGTGCAATGCACTTCGTTGGTGCAGCGGTTCAAAATTTCCGTTTCGCCGTAGCCTTTATAGGTTAAGCGGTCTTTGGCGATGCCTTTTTTCTTCAAATAAGCCGCCGCTGCCTGCGCCCGGTAGCGCGACAAAATCAGGTTATTTTTATCGTTGCCCGTACTTTCGGTATGCGCGCCGATTTCCGCTTTGACGCTTTCATTTTCAGTCAAAAAAACGGCGACTTTGTCCAGCAGGGCGGCAACCTGCGGCGTCACTTCATAGACTTCAAATGGGTAGCGCACATTTTCCAAACGGTAGATTTGACCTGTTTTCAGTTCTTTTTCGGAGAGTTTGACGCTTAGTTCGTTGAGGTAGTAAAACGGCGGTTCCGGCTCGGCGACGGTCTGCAAGGTCTCGGGTACTGCGACCGCCGCGAGGTTTTCTTCGTGGATGATTTTGACAGAGTCTGCGGGCATTTTTTCGAGACGAAAATCGGGTGCGGTCAAGGGAATTTCTTCGATTTCCGTTTTGTTTTCAGGCAAGTTATACGAGGGAGCGGGTTCTGCATCTTCGGCTATTTCTTTATTCAAATCAATTTCCGAATTCACGCTTTCCGGTTCTTTTTTCGGCTGCAAAACTTCCGCTGCCGACGGCGCATTTTCAACAATCACAGAGTCGATTTTTTCCTCCGTTACAGTGATTATTTTTTCTTCCGCTGCGATTTCTTCCGGCGCGATTTCCGCTGCGAGCAAAGTCGAGTCGAATTTTATCTCCGGTGCCGGTTCGACGATTTCTTCCGGTTTTACGGCTGTGACCGGTTCCGCTTTTTCGGCAGCAACCTCCGCCGCTTCCGGAGTGATTTTCGATTTTTCCGTTTGCTTTATCGGTAACGGAGCTGCGATTTCTTCCGTTTCGGTTTTTATCGGCAAGGGCGGCGCGGTATTTTTTCCTGTCGTCGCAAACAAATAAATGTCGTCATCGCCGCCGCTGCGGTTAGAAGTAAACAGTCCGTTTTTTTGCTTTTTATCTATAAAAATCGAAATATCGTCGCGCGGTGAGTTAATCGGTGCGCCGAGATTGACGGGTGTTTGCCACTCGCCGTCCGCGTCTTTTTCGGTAACGAAAATATCGAAGCCGCCGTAGCCCGGGTGTCCTTTCGAGCAGAAATACAGACGCCCTTCGGCATCGACGTAAGGGTAGCCTTCGTTGGCGGCGGTGTTGACTAAGTAGCCCAAATTTTGCGTTCTGCTCCGACCTTTTTCGCTGAGGCGCGTCACCCAAATATCGGTGCCGCCCTGCCCCTTCGGTTTGTCGGAAATGAAGTACAATTCCTTCCCGTCCGGCGAAACGGCCGGGTGCATAAAGTTATATTCTTTGGAAGAAAAAGGCAGAATTTCAACGTTTTTCCAGCGATTGCCGCCGGAGTTTTCTGCGGTAAAAAGAGAAAGATTATAAACGTTGCGCTTGCTTAATTCGACGCCGTTGCGGGTAAAATAGATGCGCTCGCCGTCGGCGGTGAAGGAAGGATTTCCCGTATTTTTGTTGCTGTCGCTTAATTTTCCCGAAAAAACGGCAGGTTCCGTAAAACTCGTATCGTTTTTTTCGCTGTAAAAAAGGTTGATAAAATTGCGCCCCGTCCAGCCCGATTTTTGGGTTTTCCCTTTGGCGCGGTCACTTGAGAAAACCAATTTATCGTTCCACATCACGGGTGTGCTGTCGTCTGCGTCGCTGTTGTGCGGAAAGTCGCTGACTACCGTTCCGGCAAAGTAGGGCTGAATATTTTTGACGTAATCGCAGGCGGAAATCAGCAGTTGCACCTGCTCGTCGTCGGGTTCTTCTTTTTGGTATATGAGAAATTGCGCTTTGGCGGCTTCGTATTTTCCGTTGCTCATCAAAGCCTCGCCGTAGTAGAGAAAAGTTTTTGCCTTTGCGCGGTCGGCGGCGGTGATATCGGCGTACAGTTTTTCCGCTTTGTCCATGCGGTTATTGACGCGGTAGCAGTTCGCTAATTTAGTCTTCACGCTCAACGATTCTTTTTCCGCTAATGCCGCTTCGTACAAAACCGCCGCTTCCGAGTAATTTTTCGATTTGTATAATTTATCGGCTTTGGCAACGGTTTTCGACTGCGCAAATGCCGCATTTACCGACAGCAGACAGCCGAAAACGACTAATAGGATAATTTTTCTCATTTGTATTTTACTTAACTTTCACGTTCTTTGGCAAATCCTGTGACAGAGAAAAATTTAAAAACCAAAATTAACATAACTGCTTGGTTTTTAAATTTTTCTGTATCACCATCATAAGTAGGTGACAACATTTATTTCGGTAATTTAAAAACATCTTTTTCCGCCTATTTCCTCCAAAAAATAAGTTCGTAGCTACGGCTATGCACTAATTTTTTAAAGAAAATATACGAAAAAATCTTGTCCTTAAATTTATCGAAATAAATACCGTCACCTACTTAGAATTTTACAAAGAATCAACTTACAATGTGCGTATATTTTACATAAGCAAAATGTATGCAAATTTTCGTTAATGTAAAGGTAAAAGAAAAAAAGAGGTAAAAGGAATTTTAATTTGCGAAAGGAAAACTGAAAATAAGCACCCGTTAAATCCATCTTATACAAAATCAGTCGTAAATCAAATCGGTTGGAAATCTTACGCTTACGCAGAAGGTTCTTTTTCCTAAGAAACAAGTGAGTTACCTTGGAAGTATATACAAATTCACCTCAATATCGGGCAAAACTCCCCAACCTCACAACCCCACAACCTCCAAACCTCTCAACTCGCTCACTCCTTCGGCAGACTGAAATAAAAGGTCGAACCCTCACCCGCTTCACTTTCCAACCACAATTTTCCGCCTAATTTCTGCGCTATTTTCTGACAAATCGCCAAACCGATGCCCGTGCCTTCATACTTTGTGCGGGCGTGCAATCTTTGAAAAATGATAAAAATCCGCTCCCGAAACTCTTCCGGAATACCGATACCGTTGTCTGCTACGGAAAAAACGTATTCGGTTTCTCGGTCTTCGCAGCGCACCAAAACGACGGGTGCGACGTCGGGTCTGCGAAATTTGACAGCATTGCTGAGCAGGTTTTGCAGCAGTTGATTGAGCAGCGGTTTGTTGGTATAAACCGTCGGCAGGTCGGGAATGTCGATGACCGCATTGTTTTCTTCGATGCGTACTTTGAGGTTAAACTTACAGACTTCCAAAACGCGGTTTACATCGACATCTTCTTTATCAATTCCCGATTTTCCGATGGTTGCGTAGCGCAGCAGGTCTTCGAGTAGGTTGTTCATGCGGCGCGTGCCGTCTTTGATGAAATCGAAATATTGCTGTTTGTCTTCCGTAATTTTATTTCCGAAATGCTTTTCAATCAGCCGGACGTAGCTGCTGATCATGCGCAGCGGCTCCTTCAAATCGTGGGAAGCAACGTAGGCAAACTGCCGCAAATCTTCGTTGACCGACAGCAATTCTTCATTTTGCCGGGCAATTTGGTCGCTCTGTTGCAGCAGGCGCGATTGATAGTCATTTTCTTTAGTCAGTACCGCGATTTCCTTTTCCTGCTCTTTGATGGCGTGTCGGATTTCCAAGTCCAAAAAGCGGCGGTTGCGTTGGGTTTTGGAAAAATCCTCTTGCAGGCGCGAGTACTGCGTTTGATGTTCTAAAGCCGCTTCAAAATCTCCTTTTGCCTTGTAAATATTAGCGGAAATGCGACGCCCGCGCAGGATGCTCGCATCGTCTTTGAGCTGCTCGGCGGTTTTGATACCGGCGTTGCAAAGCTCCAAAGCTCGGTCTAAATCCTGACTGCGCAGGTACAGTTTGGCGAGGTTGAGTTGATTGATTTGTTTGCCGTTGACAGTGCCGAGTTCTGAAATGTGGGTTTCCGCCATTTCGGCGTAAGCCATTGAGGTTTCGTAGTTTTTAAGGCGATAATGGGCGCGACTCAACTGTGCCAATGAGTGCGCAATCAACGGACGATAGTTGATTTTTTCGGCGTATTTCAACGACTTTGTGAAGCATTGTAAAGCCTCCGTAAAGCGGTCGGTGGCGTAATAAATGTTGCCGGAATTGTTGAAAACCGCTGCGTGGGTATTGTCATCGACCACATCGTCAAACTCCGCCAAGACTCGATTGTAGCGGCTCAGCGCGTCGTCGTAATTGTAGAGGTGGGCGTAAATGGTGGCGATATTGACGAGAATGTGCGCGGTGTTGGGGCGGTAGCCGATTTGCTCGCTTTTGTCGAGGGCCTCGAAAAAATACTGCATCCCGATTTTATAGTTTGCTTTAACCGAGCAAACGATAGCGATAAATTTGAGAGCAATCAGTTCTTTTTCTACGTTGCGACTGCGCCGCGCCGTTTGCAGCAGTCGCTGGCTGTACTCCAGCGAGTCGCCGTATTTGCGCTGCTTGATGTAGCTTTCCGCGACTTTTTCCAAGACTTCGCAGAGTAATTCCTCGTTATCCGCTTCCGCACTTTGCGAGAGAAAATTGTGTGCTTCGAGGGCGGCTTCGAGGGCTTCCGCAAATTGATTTTGCAGTACGGCGTTGTTACTTTTCGCGCACAAGGCCGAGATAATACCGGCCTCATTTTCTTGTTCTCGGCTCAAATTTAAAACCTCCTCAAATCGCTCTGCCGCCGTTGCGTAGTTGCCCGAACCGCCCGCCGTGATGCCTTCGTAAAGCAGCACATCGGCGAGTCTTTCGGTATGCTCGACGTGGTCGAGCATCAGCCTTTTGGCGGCGACGATGTAGCTGAATGCGGTATTGAAAAAAGACGGTTCGCCTTGATAAATACCGTTGGTGGTGTAAATGCGGTTGAGCAGCAGGTTGGCGTCGATGAGGACGTTGGCGGGCGCACCTTCGTTTTTGCCGAAGTCGAGGGCAATCTGAGCCGTGTTGGCAGCCTTTTTCAGCAGTCGCTTGCGGTAGTGCGCTGCGGAGTCTTGCAGAAGAAGATTGATTTGTTGCGCATCCATGCCGATTGCCGAGGATTTGTTCATTGTGGTTAGTTCGTCGAAGGAGAAGAAGTGTCAAAAACCGGGGGTATAAAAAATGTGCGCGGCGGGTTACTCTGCTTGTGCAAATATATTGCCGGTTTACGACCGCATGTCACAGATTCGACTGTTTTTAAATTTTTAGACACTCCTTTTTTGGCTACTTCGGGCGTACCATTCCTTCCAGAAACAGCTTTGTAACGGGGGTTTTGGTGTTAGCGGTTACCGTCACCGTCGGTCGCTGCTCATTTATTTTTCCCGTACTGTTGAATGTCACACCGATTACGCCTTCTTCGCCCGGCGCGATGGGCATAAAGGGAAAAGAGGGTTGTGTGCAGCCGCAGGATGCTGTCACATTTCTGATTTCGAGCGGTGCGTTACCGGTGTTTTTAAATTTGAACTCATGGTCAACGACATCACCGTCTTTAATGTCACCGAAGTTCCAACGGTTAGACTCAAAGGTCATTTCGGGCGCACCGCGTCTCTTTTTGGGTTCGGTTTTTTTGTCTTCCGGTTCTTTTTTGTCAACCGCTTTTACCGCTTTTTCTTCTTGCTTTTCGGCTGCGGAAGCGGCTTTCTCTTCCGCTTTTTCAGCCTCCTTTTCGACCGAAGTATCAATAACGGCGGGGGCTTCGTCTAATGCCTCGCGCACTTGCGGCACGGCATTATCGGGCATAGCGTGTGCGGGCATATTGACGGGAGACTCGACTTCCGCGCCCGCTTCCGAGTTATCATTGCCGCAGGCGAAAAGAAAAAATGTGAGAGAAAAAATGAGCAGATATTTCATGTGATTGTGTTTATATACGAGATGTATGAAGGTCGGACAGTCCGATTTTTTCGGTTATAGACTGTCACAGATTGCTATCGGTCACCAAAGGTAATCAAAATTAAAACGAATCGCGGACAGTGTGTTTCAATCCGTCGGTTAAAAACTTTTATTTTTGCAAAAATTCAATGCAACAATTATGAAAAATTTCTTCTTTCTTTTAACACTCTGTGCCGTCTGCCTTTCCGCCTCTTGTCAGCGCACCGAAATCAATGATACTGCGCAAACCGCGCCGGAAACGCGCACGGAAAAAACCGCCTTGCGCGAAATCGACAAACTCGAAGCAAAACTGCGCAAAGCCAAGAACATAAAAGATGAAATGCCCGCCGCGCAGGAGTTGGTAAAATTATCGGAAACCTTCGGGAAAAAATATCCTTTACACAAAAAATCACCGGACGTATTGTTTAAAGGCGGAGACGTTGCGCGGGGCATCGGTAATTACGGCAAAGCGGTACAGCTTTGGGGTCAGGTGTGGCGCAATTATCCGGACTACGGTCGGGCGCCCGATGCGGTTTTTATGCAGGCTTTTACTTTTGAAAATAATCTAAGTGATTTGGAAAATGCGAAGAAATATTATCGCCGCGTCATCGAGGACTATCCGGAGCATCCGTTGCACGAGCAGGCATTGACGGCCTTGAAAAATTTAGGAAAATCGCCGGAGGAGTTGATACGGGAGTTTCAGAAGAATGAGTGAGAGAGGAGCGGTTGAGCGGTTGAGCGGTAATTCCTAAAAATCTTGAAATCCTGTCTGTCTTTTTGGTCAAAAAAAAAAGGTGCAATCAGTTAAGAATGCACCTTTTTGGGAGAGGATAATGGCGGGGGAGGATAGTTTTAAAGTAAGTAAAGACCGGCACTTACCCCCCAGAATGCACCGGTCTTACTCACTATCAAAGGGCGAACCCTTCGACTTCTTTAAAAGCGAGAGATGGAGACCAACTCTACCCCCCAGAATAGTTGGTCCCACAACTCACCTTTCGAAATCCGAAGATTTCTCAGCTCTTTATCGATACGCTTCCGAAACTTTATGTTTCGTCGTGCGGTCAATCTATATGCGACAATCGTGCCGAAAAACGAACGGCGGGGAAAAAATTATCGCTGAATTTTACTTTGTATTTTGTTTGTTGCTCGCAGGCAAAACAGTTTACGTCTAACAACCTTTTGTTGTTATTTTTCATGTACCCTAAGGTCATAAACTGTGCCGGAATAAAGTTAAAGCAAGAAAATTTGTCTTTAAAATCCGGTCGCGTATCTCACGCAAGCAAGCAAAAAAAGGGGGAGAACATTTACCGAAGGAGGGAAAAAACAGGGTAAACATTTAGTGTTTCATCAAACACAGGTGCAATTATAAATCATAAAAAAGAAATCATGCACGAATTACAATTCTTGACGTGACAGGCTAAAGTCTTTCAAATTAAAAGTTATAAATATATCCAAAAGAAAAAATTTCAAATTTAATCAAATTTATTAAAATAATTTCAAATATGTTTTTGTTACACGTTTTCGATGGCTTTTATCGGGGGTTTTCTTGAAAAAACATTGCAAATCGTCTCGCATTGTCAATTTAATCGGGATACGTTTTGTGAAAATACTTTTGATAATCCGCAAAACCTTTCAGGCGCAGACACTCATTATAATTTTCCTCGGAGAGAATAAAAATATCATCCGCCGTGCCCATTTGCAGAAAAGGCACTAAGGGGTCTTGCAGTTTTTGCAGATAGAGTGCAGCGTCCGTTTCGTTCTCAAACTCACCGACCAAGACGAAAGGCATTTTATCGTCTTGCTTCATTTTATACTGCCGCACATAAAACTCTCGGTCGAGAAAATGCCGTGCGTTGTGCTTCACAAAGCCACCCGTCATATCCGCCATATTTGCCCAGCCCGCCTTCGGCAGCACAACCAAGAGGTGCTTCGAGTCGGAAACGTGCACAAAATCAGCCTGCGCAAACAGGCCGGTCGGCAACAGAAACAAAACGAAAAGCAAAAGACGGTTCATACATTGAGTTTTAAACAAAAAAAATCGGATGCTTCTTCTCACAGAAAGGCACCCGATTATTTTAACGTAAAAATATCGCGGCTTGTTGCCGCAGCCGGCTCGTCTATTTTTTATCTAATTCAAAAAGCTCAAACTTATCAATCAGCGTCAAAAGGTCTTGCGCCGTGCGGTCGTTTACACCGTAGCCGGTCGCTTGCAGACCCTTTGCCCAGCCTTGATAATCCGTTTCGGAAAGTTTGCGCAACGGTTTAAAATCACCCGAAGTCACGTGCTGACTGTGCGCTCGAAAACCCGACCAAGCGTTGGCAAATCGTTGAAAATTTCCGCTGCCGTCCGTCAGCGCAAAATGATTATTGTGACTTGAAGCGATTTCGTCTTCACCCGCACGGCTGTGTAATATGGCACTCGCCAAAGTTATCGACGCGGGGATACCGTATTTTTTCTGCTCACTCATCGCTACGTGCGCAAAGCGTTTGAGGTAGGCGACCTGCACCTCTTCGCTGACCCGGTTCAACTCGGCGAGTTTATCGACTTTTTTCGCACCGGAAGAGCCGAAAAGCGGAATTTCAAATTTTTCCAAAGCCGATTTTTGCGAAGCTAACTGCTTAGCGTCCGCCGTATAAATTTCTTTTTCCGCAGCCGTTGCGGCTGCGGGTTTTTCGTTGGTTTCCCGTTGAAACGGCGAATTGAGATTGATGGTAAAACTCATATCCTTCTGAAAAAGAATATAAACCCCGACGCCGAGAATGATAATTTTGAACCAATTTTTAAAAATAAAATTGCCGATGACGCTGCCGCCCGTGACTGTTTGCTGACTCATGACCTAAGATTTTTTCCAAACTTCCTCCGCTCGATTTCGGAGGAAATTTACATTGTGTCTAAAAACAGACCTTGTTACATGATAATTTTGCTAAATTGAGAATTGTATTTTTTCGTTTAAGAAATTAATTTTTCTCTTGCATAGCCGTAGCTACGGAAGTTAAAAATTCGTTTCTTAGACGGAAAAAGACTTTCTCAATTTGGTTAAATTATTATGTAACAAGGTCTGATAGTTACTGCTTATAATAATTCTCTCGCGGTGTTCTCGGTCATGCTGTGTTTTCAATACGAAAGCAAAGTTAAAACTAATTGTTTTTAAAAACAAATAAATTATAACATTTTTTGTTTTAAATAAAATTCAACCGCTCGGAGGGTTTCAAAATAGTCAATTATCTCTTGTTTTTGTCTTAATTTTTAGACGTTTCGGAAAAGAATCACCGATTCAACTTGTAGAGTTAAAAAATAATATATCTTTACCCTGTTACTAACGAGATATCAGACTTTAAACCACGAAGGCGAACGGCGATTTTATCGCTTTGCTTTCTCCCTGTTGACACACCTTTTTTATGAAAATATTACACATCAGTGCCGAATGTTACCCCGCTGCCAAAGCCGGCGGTCTCGGTGACGTAGTCGGTGCCCTGCCCAAATATTTGACGGAGTCCGGTATGCCTGCCGCCGTCGTGATGCCCAAGTACAGTCTCAAATTTATGCACAACCATGATTTTGAAATCGTACACCGAGGCACCGTGCGCATTCACAACCAATATTTCGGCTATACCGTGGAGAGGGAAGTGACGAACGAACTCGGCTTTCCGCTGTACATGGTAAATATTCCCGGAAAATTCGACCGCCCCGGCATTTATGCCGACCCGCACACGGGCAGCTTCGGCGACAGCGTATCGCGTTGGATTTGCTTTCAGCAGGCAGTCTTGCAATGGATTGTGAGTTTTGCAGAAGCGATGAAGCCCGCCGTCCTGCACTGCCACGACCACCACACGGGTCTTATTCCTTTTATGGTCAAATACTGCCCGGAGTACAAATCTCTGGCAAATATTCCGACCGTTTTCACCATTCACAACGGTCAGTACCACGGCAATTACAGTTGGGATAAAATGCACCTGCTGCCCTTCTTCGATGCCGAAGCGCGTCACTTTTTAGATTGGAATAATACCATTAATCCGCTGGCGACGGGTATTAAATGTTGTTGGCGATTGACCACCGTTTCGCAGTCTTATTTGGAAGAACTGACGCAAAACTCGAACGGACTGGAGAGTCTCGTCGGACATGAATGGCACAAGGCACGCGGCATTATCAACGGCATCGACGCGGAAGTTTGGAACCCGAAAACGGACGATTATCTGCCCGCACACATCAAGCGCAACAACGTAGCAAAATTTAAAGAAGAAAATAAAAAAGAACTCACCAAGCATTTCAACATCGACATCAGTCGTCCCGTTTTTACTTTTATCGGACGTTTGGTCGGTGAAAAAGGCGCGGAGATTATTCCCGAATTGGTGCGCAATCACATCCGCGCGGGCTTGGAAGGCTCTTTTTTGCTGCTCGGCACGGGCGATAAACAACTCATGGAAACGCTGAAATGGATGCCGCATGAATTTCCCGGTCGCTTCGATGCCCGCCTGGAGTACAACGAAGGACTGGCGCACCAAATGTACGCCGGCTCCGATTTTCTGTTGATGCCCTCAAAGGTAGAACCCTGCGGACTCAACCAAATGTACGCCATGCGCTACGGCACGGTGCCGGTGGTGCGGGCAGTCGGCGGCTTAAAAGATACCGTCATCGACGTGGGCGATGCGGACGGGCGCGGCTTCCGCTTTTTGCAACTGTCGTGGGAAGATGCTTACATGGCGGTCAAACGCGCCACGGAATTTTCGCGCGACAAAAAAGCGATGGATGCGCTGCGCAAACGCATCATGGCAGTCGATTTTTCTTGGCAACAATCCGCGCAGCGTTACCGCGAGATTTACGATGAGTTGATAAATCTTTGAGGTAACATTAAAACGAAATAACCGTACTGTGAGCGGTCGAAACTATAACAACAACTAACAACTAAAAAACAATTCCCGATGATAAAAATGCTTTCCGTAATACTCGGCGGCGGCGTAGGCAGCCGCTTATATCCGTTGACTAAAGACCGCTCGAAGCCCGCCGTACCCATTGGCGGTAAGTACCGTTTGATTGACATTCCGATTTCAAACTGTCTTAACTCGGGCGTGCGGCGCATGTTTGTTTTGACGCAATATAACTCCGCTTCGCTCAATCAGCACATTGCCAATACTTACCATTTCGATATTTTCAGCAACGGTTTTGTTAATCTGATGGCAGCCGAGCAGACACCGAGCAGCAACGAGTGGTTTCAGGGTACGGCCGATGCGGTGCGTCAAATTATGCACCACCTCGACGCGCACGACTACGATTATGTGCTCATTTTGTCGGGCGATCAGTTATACCAAATGGATTTTGAAGAGTTGGCAAAGTATCATATCTCTCAAAAGGCGCAGTTGACCATCGCCACCATTCCCGTGAACGACCGCGACGCACCGGGTTTCGGGATTATGAAAGTGGACGAAAAGGGCATGGTGAATAATTTTGTCGAAAAACCCGCTAAAGAAGAACTCGGCAACTGGATGTCGGATGTAGAAGACAAATACAAGCGGGAAAACAAGCATTATCTGGCGAGTATGGGGATTTACATCTTCAACAAAGAATTGCTGAAAAAACTCTTCGCCGACTATCCGAAAGCGACGGATTTCGGGAAAGAATTTATCCCGCACTGCATTCAGGACGAAAACACGACCGTTGCCAGCTACGCTTTCGGCGACTATTGGACGGACATCGGAACGATTCGTTCTTTCTTTGAGGCTAACATCGAATTGACGGATACCATTCCGAAATTTAATCTGTTTGACAATCAAAAAATTGTCTATACTCGCGGTCGGATGTTGCCGCCGTCGAAGGTATTCGGTACGCGCTTTTTCAAAGCTGTCGTAGCGGAAGGTTGTATCATTCACGCCGAAAAAATCGAGACTTCGGTCATCGGTTTGCGTTCGCGCATCGGAGAAGCGACGGTCATCACCAATGCTGTCGTAATGGGTAATGACAAATTTCAGTCTCTCGAAGAAATGATGAATGACACCATCGGCAGTCAGCTTGGCATCGGTAAATACTGCGTCATCGACCACGCAATTATCGACAAAGATGCGTCAATCGGCGACCACTGCATCATCAAAGGAAACATCAACATGAAAGACGAGGAGACCGAAAATTACACGGTCAGAGACGGTATTGTTATCGTTAAGAAAGGTGCGGTCTTACCGGCGGGTACGCGCATCGGAATGTAACGACCGCGACAATGCAAAATTTTTAAAATTGTGACCTGCCGGATAATTATTTCGTCAGGTCACTTTTTTTTGTACTTAATCAAATTTTTATACTGATTCGCTTTCAAATGTGAAGAAAAATAATGAATATTGAGCTACTGTTATGAAAAAGCGGAAAATTGTGACTTTTCTTTTTTCCGGATGTCTTAAATTCGGCGGGTGAATTCCCGCTTTACAATTTTTTAATGTACCTGTGTGAACAAATACAGTACCTCAAACATATAGGTATGGTACTTGAATACACCGATTTTACTAAAACTCTTTTCAACATGAACTTATCGACACCCGTACAAAACAAAGACCGCGACCGACAAGCGGCCTTCTTGATTTTCTTGCTCTGCTTACTGGCTTCTTTCTATCAGGAAGCGGGCGATTTTTTCACCGCAGGAATAACCTCCCTGAATTAAAAATAAAAATGCTTTCGGAAACATCATCCGAAAGCATTTTTATTTTTATGCCTTTTTTCTTTTTACTACAAAGTGAACTCATCCCCCAAATCCGGAATTTCCACTCTGCCAAATCCGTCCTGCTCTAAACTTTCCTTAAAAGCCGTCTGCCGCTTGATTTCTCCGTGTACTAAAAATATCGCTTTGACATTCTTTTTTTGATTTTGTAAAAATGATAAAAGCTCGTTTCGGTCGGCGTGTGCCGAGAAGCTGTCCATCACTTCCACGTCCGCATTCACGGGTTTGAGGTCTCCGAAGAGTTTGATTTCATCGACCCCGTCGCGCAGTTTTTGCCCCGGCGTACCCTGTGCGCAGTAACCGACTATCAAAACGGTATTTTGCTTTTTGTCGATGCTGTTGTAAATGTGGTGCTTGACGCGCCCCGCATTTGCCATACCCGAGGAGCTGATGATAATCGCCGCGCCTTTTTTATTCAGCGATTTCGACACCTCGACCTCATGCACGTAAGTCAAATTATTAAAACCGAAAGGATTATCGTCGATGAGCATGTACTGCTTCATTTGCTTATCGAAACACTCCGTATGCGCCCCGAAAACCCGCGTAGCATTGACCGCGAGCGGACTATCGACATAGACCGGAATGCGCGGTAATTTACCCGCCGTTTCGAGTTGGTCGAGCATATAAACCAACTCCTGTGTGCGCCCCACCGAAAAAGCCGGGATAATCAATTTCCCTTTTTTCTTCACGCAGGTATCTTTGATGACCTGCAACAGTTTTTCCGCTTCCGCCGGTTTTGCGATGTGTTCCTTATCACCGTAAGTACTTTCGCACAGCATATAATCCACGTTAGGCATTGGCTGCGGGTCGCGCAGTATCGGGCGGTCGGGGCGACCGACATCGCCGGAAAAGCCGACGGTTACTTCGCGTCCGACGTCGTTGATTTTCAAAGTCACCGAGGCACTACCGAGAATGTGACCCGCGTCTTTAAACAGCACCGTAACGTCGGGGCTGACAGGAAACCAACGGTCATAGTCCATACCCGTAAAATTCTTCATCGCTTTTTCCGCGTCGTCGGTACGATACAACGGCACGCGCTCCGGGTATCGTTTTTCTTTGGGATATTTCAGACGGCGTTTGTTAAAATATTCCGCGTCGCGCTCCTGAATACCGGCACTATCGGCGAGCATAATGGCGCACAGACTGCGCGTGGCGTGGGTACAGTAAATCGAGCCGCGAAAGCCGTCTTTCACCAGCTTCGGAATGCGCCCCGCGTGGTCGATGTGTGCGTGCGACAGTATCATGCAGTCGATTTCGGCGGGGTCGAACAGCCAATTTTCGTTAAAATCTTCCATGTCTTTATCGTAGCCCTGATACAGCCCGCAGTCCATGAGTATTTTAAAACCGTCGGTCAACGTGATAAGGTGCGCACTACCGGTGACCTGCTGTGCCGCGCCGCAAAATTTGATTTTCATAGTATGTGAAAAGTTTGAAGGTTAGAATTGTTTGAGTCGTTTGAGTCGTTACTCAAGCGCACCTCTTCGGCTTTTGTTATAAAGCAGCGACAAGATAAGATATTTCGGGGGGAATACGGGAAATCTGCAATTCGGGTCTTAAAAATTACATCTTCTTACAAAACAAAAAACGGTCTGTCTTCCTCAAAAGAAAGACAAACCGCTTTTTGTTACAGCATAAATTCAGAAACAAATCCTGTCCTGCCGGGCAACCGGCAACCGGCAACCGACAACCGACAACTATCGTATCACGACCATCTCACGCGTACCCGACAGCTTTCCGTCATTGACGGTAACAAAATAACTGCCCGCCGAGAGATTGCGCAGACTGATATTTTGGGTAAAAAAGTCGCCGTCTTTCAGATATACCTCACGGAAAATTTCTTTGCCCGCCACGTCAAAAACGCGGACAATCAAATCGCGCGCCGTCGGCATATTAACTAAAACGCTGAAAGTACCGTTGTTCGGGTTCGGATTGATTGCGAAGTCGAGTGCAAAATCCAAATCATTGAGACCGGTCAAAACTTCGGCTTCAAGCGTAATTTCACAGCCGTTTTCATCTCTGACCATCACTTCGTACAGACCGGCAGGCAAGTCCGCAAAAAGAGCCGCCGTTTGAAAATTTTCGCCGTCGATGCTGTATTGCAAGGCACCCGTTCCGCCGTTTGCATCCACAGTGATATCGTCGCCGCTGACCGTCGCCGTTGCCGTCAGTTCCGTCGCTTCGTTGACATTTACCGTCGTGGTAAAATCACAACCCGCAGCGTCGCGCACCGTTACCGAGTACATACCCGCCGCTAAATCCGTGAAAGTATTCTCATTTTGAAAGTCGCCTTCGTTCAGGCTGTACTCATAATCGCCGCTGCCGCCGTTGACCGAAACCACCGTAATGCTCCCGCTTTCGTCTCCGAAACAAGCGATATTTTCCTTCTCGACTTCCGCTCCGATGACATCGTTAATTGCAATTTCATCACTCATCGTACAGCCGTTAACATCTTCTACTCCCAAAATGTAAGTGCCGTTGATAACCGTAATTTCGGGTTCGATAACCGTCTCGTTGAGCGTAATCACCAACTCGCCCGTACCGCCGCCGACCATCGTGCTGAGCATGTTACAGTCGATTTCGTAAGAGAAAGTCAGCAAAGGCGCATCCGCCAAAACCACCGCTTCGGTAGTCGCGGTAAAGCCGTCGGCATCGGTAATCGTCACGGTATAAGAACCGGGAGCTAAATCGCAAAACTCGCCGTTATCGACCTGCGTGACAGCGCCGAGTTGGTAAGTCACCGGAGCCGCTGCGTTAAATGCCGTTGCCGTAATGCAACCGTCCGCGCCGCCGTTGCAGGAAATGCCGGTACTTACCGCCGCACTCGCAAAGATTTGCGTGACCGCAATAGTTACTTCCGTCGTTGTTTCGCAGCCGTTGGCGTCACGCACGTACAGTGTGTAAGTGCCGTTTTCATTGAAGACAAAAACGTTATTCGCCACGAAGTCCGTGCCGTTGGTGCTGTATTGATAGCCCGGCGTACCGCCGTCTGCCGTTACCGTTGCCGTAAAATCACTGACCGAAGTCGAAGCCGTTACCGCCGTCGGTTCGGTCAAAGTTACCGTTTGCGAAGAGAGGGTAAATCCGTCGTTATCCACTACCGTTGCGGTGTACATACCCGGTGCCAAACCCGTGAAAACACCCGAGTCCTGCGCCGCGCCGTCATTCAGACTGTACGTGTAAGGCTCGTTGCCGCCCGCCGCCGTGACGGTAATAGTGCCGTCGGCTTCCCCGTTGCAGGAAATCGACTCCGTAATCGCTGCGTTGACGACTAAACCGTTGACCGCCACGATAGCTGTGGTGCAAATTTCACAGTCGTTCTCGTCGCGGGCGCACACTTCGTAAGTGCCGTTTGCCAGATTTTCAAACACACCCGACGACTGATAAAATTCACCGTCAACGGTGTAGGTCAAATTGCCGGTGCCGCCCGTCGCGCTCGCGTCGATGGTGTTATCGGTTACGGTTGCCGTAATTGAAATTGCCGTCGGCTCGGTTATCGTGACCGTTTGCGTGGTCATGCTAAAGCCATCGTTGTCAGTAACGAGAATACTGTATTCACCCGCTTCCAATTCCGCAAAAACATTCGACGTCTGCGGGGTGCCGTCATTGAGGCTGTACGAGTAAGGCTCGCTGCCGCCCGCCGCGCTGACGGTTATCACACCGTCCGCCGCGCCGTTGCAGGAAATTTGCGCCGTAATTGCCGCGTTGACCACCAAACCGTTGACCGCTACAATGACCGTCATGCAGGTTTCGCAATCATTCGCGTCGCGCGCGCATACTTCGTAGCTGCCGTTCGCTACATTTTCAAAAGTGCCGGAAGATTGGTAAACCGAACCGTCGATGGTGTAGGTCAGGTCGCCCGTGCCGCCGTCACCCGTCGCCGTAATCGTACTGCCCGCTGCTGTCGCGGAAATTGTCACCGCATCGGGATTGACGATAGTGACTCCATTTGTTATCAAAGTAAAGCCGTCGTTATCGACAACCTCCACGGAGTAGGTGCCCGCCGACAAACCGGTGAAGACATTTTCGTTCTGCGCCGGATTTCCGTTGAGGCTGTAAGTATAAGGCTCTGCGCCGCCCGCTGCGCTGACCGTGATGACCGCGTCGTTGTCGTCATTACATAAAATTTGCGTCGAAATTTCTGCGCTGACCACCATCATATTGACGGCGACAACTGCGGTCGAGCATTCTTCACAGTCGTTTTCATCGCGGGTGCAAACCGTGTAAGTGCCGTTCGGCAAACCCGTAAAGACATTTGAGTCTTGGTAAGTCGAACCGTCGATGCTGTACGTCAAATCACCCGTGCCGCCGCTCGCCGTGACGGTAATCATGTCGTCACTTACCGCTGCGGCGGTCATAATTTGCGCAGGATTAACAATCGTTACTTGTGTGGCGGTAAAGCTGAAACCGTCGTTATCCGTCACTGTTACCGTGTAATTATTTGCCGCCAAAAATTCAAAGACATTAGAGTTTTGCGGCACACTGCCGTTGAGGCTGTAAGTATAAGGCGCGACACCACCGCCCGCCGTGACGGTAATAATACCGTCGTCGGCGTCGAAGCAGGAAATTTGCTGCGTAACCGCCGCCGAAGCCGTAACGTTATTGACTGCCACCGTAACTTCTTCGCAGACTTCGCAGTCATTTACATCGCGGGTGCAGACATCGTAAGTGCCGTTGGCAACATCGCTGAATACTTCGGAGCTTTGGTAATTCGCGCCGTCGATACTGTACGTCAAACTGCCCGTACCGCCGCTTGCCGTGACGGTAATCGTATTGTCAGAGACAGCCGCGCTCGTACTGATTTGGCTCGGATTATTCAAAAATATAATCGGCGCGGTTGCGCTGAAGCCGTCATTATCCGTTGCTGTTACCGTGTAGCTGTTTGCGGGCAAAAACTCAAAGACATTCGAGCTTTGCATTATGCTGCCGTTGATGCTGTACGTGTAAGGTTCGTTGCCGCCGTTTGCGATGACGGTGATAACTCCGTCGCTTTCACCGAAGCAGGAAATTTGCGTGGTAATCGTCGCGGAGACACTGACGTTGTTCACGGCTACGGTTGCTTCCGTGCAGGTTTCGCAATCGTTTACATCTTTAGCGCACACGGTGTAAGTGCCGTTATCCAAGCCGGAAAAAACGTTGCTTGCCTGATAATTTACGCCGTCAATCGTGTAAGTCAGTGCGCCCGTACCCCCGCCGCCGGTCGCGGTGACGGTATTATCGGTTACGGAAGTCGAAACAGTCACCGCCGCCGGGTCGGTCAGCGTGACCGGGTCGGTAGTCGTGCTGAAACCCGCATTGTCGTTGACCGTTACCGTGTAAGTGCCTGCACCTAAACCCGTAAATTCGGGTGAGGTTTGAAAATTACTGCCGTCGATGCTGTAGGAAAGCGGCTCGTTTCCGCCGTTGGAAGTAACGACAATGCTGCCGTCGCTTTCGCCGTTGCAGGAAATTTCATTGCCCGCCGCTGCCGATGCCGCCAAGTTATTTTGTACAATATTGATGTCGAAAGTACCTTCGGGAAACCAGCCGTTTTGCACGGTCGTGACGCTGTAATCGAAGCTGTCGGTGACGCTCGTGTTGCCGTCGTGGTTATACACCAAAAATCCGAAATTAATGTCTTGCTGCGTGAAAATATCGCCGACCGCGAGAATCATTCCGTTGAGGGTCAAAGTACCGTTGGCGGGCAAGGTGAGGACGGTGAAAGTAATTTGCGCCGGCGTATTATTCGGTGCGGTTGCCGACAGAAAGGCATTAGTAATCGTCTCCGAGTCGCCCTGCGGTACGGTCAAAATGTTGTCCGTTACGTTGGGGGCCGGCGGTGCGCCGGCGTCTGCACTGCAACCGATAATGCTCCAAGAGTCGATTTCTCCGCCGTCTTCGTCAAAGGTGTCACTCACGGTGAGCGTCCAAGTACCGCCGGCGGATTGACCGTTAAAAACGGAAAGTGCTTCTATGGGTTGAAAAATACCCGAAATGCTCGGCACATTACCCGTGCAACTGTTATCTAAATCATCGGCGGTATTTGCCGCATCGTCGTCGAGCGTAACGTCGATATCGTCTTCACTGCAACCGAAGTTGGAAGCCGGCACACCGGGTTGGTCAAAAAGCTGTACGGTCGTGCCGTTGGGAGAGGTCAGCGTAGCCGACAAATCGCCCAAGTAAGTGTGACGAATAAACATTTCTACATCGACGTCGGAAAAAACGGGATTGCCGGGTACGGTCAGAGTGGAAGTCACGGTCACGATGTCGTTTGAAGAAATATTGACGGGTACATCGGTCGAGGCGTAAGTTTGACAAGCAATCGCGCCCGTTTGAAAAGCATTCGCATCGCTGAAATCACCCGCACCGCAGGCGGTTTCCGCGCTGACCTGCCAGTAGTAAACCGTCTCTTCATCGAGTTCGGAAGTGGTCAGTCCGCTGCCGGTTACATTTTCATTTAATACAATCGTACCCGCGTCGAAATCGGGAGAGGTGGAGACGACGACGTTGTAATTCGTCGCACCCGGCACCGCCGACCAAGACAGACCGGCAAAAGTAGAAACGCCGCTTTCGTTATCCGCGGGTGTGTTCAAAGATTGGACAACCGGAATGCCGGCTGCCAAAGACAATGTCACCGTCGTCGAGTTATTAATCGAAGGTGAAGTTCCGTTGATGGTAATTGTGTAATCACCCGCCGCCGCGCCGCCGAGATTGGACACGGTCATTACAGACGTACCGTTACCGCCGGAAACCGGATTGGGAGAAAAATTTGCGGAAGCACCCGCCGGCAAACCCGTCGCCGACAAACTGACAGCTTCGTTAAAGCCCGCCAATGCCGTAAAATCCAAACTGTAACTTACCGTCTCGTCGTTGCAAGCAGAAACCGCCGAAGGCATCGCATTAAAAACAAAAGTAGGTGCCGCCGGCTGGTCGATAGTAAAATTTTCGTCGGAGACATCCAAGAAAATATTATCCGCGCAAACGACCATTACCCGTGCCGTCGTCGTGTTATTGTTGGGTACGGAAACGGTGAATGAACCGTCATTCGGCACATCGGATGCCAGAGTAATCGGGTAGGTCATGCCGCCGTCCAAAGAAAGCAAAATATCGACATTCGCACAAGAAACGGGCGCATCGGCGGTGCCGGCAACGTCCCAATTTACCGCTTGATTTTCGCCGACAAACCAAGTCACGTTAGTATTCGGTTGCAGGACTACGAAAGGACCGGAGTTGCCGTCCACGTCGATGTTGACGTCGATTTCGTCGGTGCAGCCTTCGCCCATGTTGTTGTCGCGCACGACGCAGCGAAATTCCATGTCGCGGGTAACGGTCGGCAACACTTCCCAGATGTCGTTGGTGCCGTTCACGATATTGTCGAGGGAAGGGAAGTAGCGCGTCGGGCTTTCGGTCGGGTTCAATGAGCGGAAATTCGGCCCGCCCGTATTCGTTCCTAACGGTGACTGCGTCGAAATCTCGTTGTCCATTTGTTCCCAGCAAAAAGTCATCGCGTCGTTATCGGGGTCGGTCGCCGTTGCCGTCAGTTGAAAAGGGGTGCCGCCCGGAATGGTGTAGCTCGTATTCGGCACGGAAATGACCGGCGGATTATTCGGATTGTTAGTCGTCACGGGGCAGCCGCTGCCGCCGCCGACGGTGATATAGTTGTACACCTCCACCAAAGAAATCGCGTGAAAATAATCGTCGCTGTTGTTCTGCACATTCGGCCCGCAGATGCCCGCGTAACCCATAATAGTCGAAGCCGAACCGGGTTCCATTGCCGTCGAATTATTGCGATTGCCGCCGCAGGAATTGTTAAAAGTGTGGTTAGCACCGAATTGGTGTCCGATTTCGTGCGCCACATAGTCCACGTAAAAAGGGTCGTTGACGGGCGAACCCTGACCGGTGACACCACGCGCTTTGTTATTATTTGAGCAAGGCACTCCGAGTCCCGCGATACCGCCGCCGCCCGTAGAAAATACGTGCCCGATGTCGTAATTTGCCGAGCCGATAACGTTGTCACAAGTCGTTTGATTTTGACCGAGCATGGTACCGCCCTGATTGTTGGTATAAGGGTCGGGTTCGGAGAGATAAATAATGTCGTCGGTGTTGTCAATCAAAACCATGGTCACCGCAAAATCGGTTTCATAAATACCGTTGACCCGCGCCATGGCTACGTTGTATTCCGCCAAAACGTCGGGTTTGTTGCCGCCGTGAAAAGTCGCGTATTCCTGCGTACAGGCCAAAGCCAGACGATACGTGCGCAGCATACAATCACCGCCCGCTTTGAAAAGTGCCGGCCCGGCGGTCGATGCTTCCGCCGCGTCTTTTTTGGTTACGCCTTCCGTGTGGCAGGCAAAGTCGTCTTCCGCGCGTTTGGCGTAGTCGTTTTTGTAGTACGAAATGTAGTTTTCGGTATCGTTTTTCGCGTAAGCGTCGATGAATACCGTGCTGTGGCGCGCCGACAAAATCATGGCGTGAAAGCCTTTTTGTGTCATACCGAAGCGTACATAAGCGGTCGGGTCGTCGATGCCCTGACCCGCGTAATTGGTAATTTGCGGATATTTCGCCGCCAAACCGGGTTCCATAATCGGTGCGCGCACAATGCGAAAGGCTTCCGAATTTCCGTCGGGCATCGGCAGTACGAGTTCGACGGTTTCGGTCTCCGCTGCGGGACTGTGGTGCAGCGGGGCGTCCGTCAATATTTCTTTGAGATAGTCGGCGTCGAGCTTCACGGTGCGGTATTCTTCGGGGATAATGACGCGCTCCGGCTCGCTTTTTTGCAAAATATTTTCGGAAATATCCTGCCAAGGGTTAGCGTTTTTTTGGGCGAAACTTTGCAACGCAAAAAGTAAGCACAAAAATAAAAAGGCTGTGCGTTGAGTGTTAAAATTGGACATGGACGGTGGTTTAGTTAGTTCTGTCCGAGGGTCGGACAGAGATTTTTTTCAAATTGGTAGTTTTAAATCAAGTCAGGTGAGTTTCGGAAAGGCACATAAATCCATCAGGAATTGTATAAAACAAAGGTAGGTCATTTGAGGAGAAAGACGCAAATTTTTTGTGCGCCGTGCAAGACAATCTTTCGATTCCCGCTTTTTCCGCTACCTTTGACGCAAAAAAATCACGATATGAAAAGACACGTTCCTAACCTGATTACGCTGCTCAATTTGTTTTTCGGCTGCGTTGCTGTTGTGGCGGTGTTGTTCGGCAATCCGCAGATTGTACTCGTCTGTTTTTTTCTGTCGGGTCTGATGGATTTCGGCGACGGCTTTGCGGCACGTCTGCTGAAGGTCAGTTCGCCCGTCGGCAAGGAGTTGGACAGTTTGGCGGATATGGTTTCTTTCGGCGTACTGCCGGGTATGATTTTTTTTAAATTACTCGACGGCGGCGTGCTGCTGCTCGATGATTTTCATTGGGCGGATTTGCTGCCGCTCACGGGTTTTATTTTTACAATGGCGGCTTGTATGCGTCTCGCCAAGTTTAATTTAGACACCCGCCAAAGTCTTGATTTTATCGGCTTAAACACACCGACGGCAACGGGTTTTGTTGTCGGTTTGTATTTGATAAATGCGCATAATTCTTTCGGCTTAGGAAATGAAGTCGCGCAGCCGGGTTTGCTTTTACCGATTATCGCGATTTTTTCCTACCTGATGTTGTCGGAGTTTCCGATGTTCAGCGGCAAGTTTCGCGGTAAAGGATGGAAGGGCAATGAAGTCCGATTCATCTTTTTGATTTTGGTTATTTTAGAATTTATTTTCTTCGGCTACGCGGCTTTTTCAGTGATTGTTTTGACTTATATATTGCTGTCGGCGGTGGTTTGGAGGAGAGAGGAGAGAGGAGAGAGGTGAGAGGAGGAAAGTAGTCCCTTCAATAATTCTACGAAATATATTAAATCGTAATTGCTTAGGTGTCTGACGCTGATTTTGGTAAAAGTCGAAAATATTGCAAATAAATCTAAGGTTCAAGCGAAGAAAAGCGTTCCCGACTGAAGTACGGGACAGGCTGACACCGATGTTATGTTTAACGCCGGTGTCAGACACTTTTTTTTCTGTCGGATTTCGGTATAACATGATTTTTCAATACTTGCTTGAGTCAAGTGTCAGACACCTAAGTAGTTACATTAAATCAATCTCTTGAGACGCTGAGCAGTCTAACATCTAATATCTAACATCTAATATCTCCTCTTCATGCTATACCTCGTTCCCACCCCCATCGGTAACTTAGAAGACATGACTTTTCGTGCCGTCAAGATTTTGCGCGCAGTCGATTTGATATTGGCGGAAGATACTCGGACTTCCAAAAAATTGCTGAACCACTATGAGATTAACGTGCCGTTGCGCTCGCATCACGCGCACAACGAACACGGCACCACGCCCGGTCTCGTGGAGCATTTGCAGGGCGGCGCGACCATCGCCTTGATTTCGGATGCGGGTACGCCGGCGATATCCGACCCCGGTTTTTATTTGGTGCGTGAATGTGTGAAAAATGACATCAAAGTGGAATGTCTGCCGGGCGCGACGGCGATAATTCCCGCTTTGGCAGCGTCGGGTTTGCCCTGCGATAAATTTCATTTCGAAGGCTTTCTGCCGCACAAAAAAGGACGACAGACGCGGGTAAAATATTTGGCGGAATTGGAAAATACTTTTGCCCTCTACGAGTCGCCGCACCGCATCGGGAAGTGTTTGACGCAGTTAGCGGAATTTTGCGGAGCAGAAAGAAATGCCGTTGTTTGCCGAGAGCTGACCAAGCTGCACGAAGAAGTCAGGCGCGGTACTTTAGTGGAGTTGGCGGCGCATTTTTCCGGACAAAAGACAAAAGGGGAAATCGTCGTTGTCGTAGCGGGAAAATAATTTGACCGCCGTTTTTGCGTTCTCTTTTTGTCTTTCGTAAAATCCTTTTCTATGCTCGCATATTGTTTTCGCTTCCTTCTGTTTTTGCTCTTCGCCTCTGCTTTCACAGCCTGCAAAAACGACCTCGCCGCCGTACAGCGTTTTATCGACGAGGAAGAAACGGGCTACGAAACCATCTCCGATTTTAAAACTTTGTACAGCGACAGTGCTGTTCTGAAAGTCCGCATCACCGGCCCGACGATGCTGCGCTACTTTGATAAAAACGACCCGCGTCAGGAATTCCCCGACGGTATGGAAGTCGAATTTTTCAATCCGAGCGGACGCGTCACGGGTCAGTTGACTTCAAAATACGGCATCCGTTTAGAAAAAGACCGACAGGTCATCGTGCGCGACAGCGTCGTGTGGGAAAGTCTGAACAAGGAAACTCTGGAAACAAGCGAGTTGATTTGGGACGAAAAAACGGAAAAGGTTTTTACCAATAAATTTGTCGTCATTCGCCGCCCCGGCGAAATTATTACCGGCTACGGTTTCGAGAGTAATCAGGATTTCAGCTACTCTAAAATTCGTTCGGTAACGGGGCAGTTCGAGTCCGATAAGTTTGAGCAGGATTTGGATTAGTTGCCGGTGTTTCGTTGTCGGTTGACCGTTGGCCGTTGTCCGGTCGCGTCACGATTTAAAACCGAATTTTAATTCAGTACGCCTTCAACCCTTTCAACCAACTCAACCTTTACAACCTTTCCTCAAAACTCCACTTTCCAACTCAAAATCGGCAACAAACCCAACTGATTCTTAGTCACGACCTCTCCCTTTTCCGAGTCGAAAGTACGGAAGCCGGCGTTCTCTTGATTGGTCGCATTTTGAATATCCAAGGCCCAAATCGTATTTCTGCCCGGTTTATTTTTCTTCCACACCAAGCGCAAATCGGTTTTAAAATAAGCCGGAAATTGCTCGCTGAAAGCTAAGTCTTCCCGAAAAACCGTCGTGCCCGCCGCGCGTGAAGCCTCGATGTCAATCGGCGTATAGCGAAAGCCGCCCGCGTAACCGACGCGCACATTGATGCCGAAAATTTTGGTTTTGTTGTCCTTGATTTTTTTCCATTCCTTACCTCCCGTTGCGTTCAAAATGTAGTTTCCGTTAAAGCGGTTGTTACGCCCGACACCGTTTGCATCGGTATATTTTGCATCGTAAACCGAGGTATTCAACAAATAATAAAAATCGTTGGTAAAATACTTTTGCCACGAGATTTCCGCGCCGATATTTCTGCCGCTGCCCGTGCTGCGCAGGGGTTCGGTCGTGTAACTCTCGAAGAGATTTAAAGCGGAAAAACTCGTGCCGCCGGCAAAGGGTTCGGGGACGTCGAAAAGTTGTTGGTAATAGGTTTCGATGAGAAAAACGTTGCCGTTGTCTTTTTGCAGTTGATAGCCGAGGACGAAATGATGCGCCTTGGTCAATTCCAAATTTTCATTGCTGCCGTCGGTCACAGTGCGTGCCGTGTAGAGTTGCGGTGATTGTAATTGTGAATGCCGCCCGTAAGCCAACGACAAACTTTGCCGTTCGTCGATGCCGTAGCGCAATGCCGCGCGCGGTTCGAGTGCCTGCGTGTTGTTGTAGTCAAAATAACTGAAATGCAAACCGACGTCCGCCGTCCATTTTTCGTTGAAGCGGTGACTCATTTGCACAAACGGCTGCCACAAAACCCCGCTGCCCTCGCCGCCTGCGAACAGTCTGCGCCCAAAATCTTCGGACAAAACCGAGAAGTCGTGCAGCACCGCATCCAAGCCGAGCAGTAAGCGGTTTCGGGCGGAAAGTCGTTTCGTGTATTCCGTATGCAAGGCGGTTTTTGCGTAGGTCAGACTGTCGTTTTCCTGCAAAGTGCCGTTAAAATTATCATCGAGACGCAGACCCGTCCGCGTATTTTCGGTTACGGAATGTACCAAAGTCGTTTTGAAAAAAGCGTCTTTGCCGACGGGCTGCCCGTAGCTGATGCCGCCGATTGCCGTCTGCGAGTTAAAATCAATGTCAAAACGGTCTTTTTCAAACTCCCAAACCGCCGTATCGCGTTGCGCGGCAAATAAATTTTTGCTCCGACCGCCGACGCCGAAAACAGAAAACTTACCGCCCTTTTTCGTTAAAAAATCCGCTTTAAAAGCCAAATCGGTAAAGCTGATTTCCTCATCGCCTAAATCGACACCGAGGTCGGACAGCAGACCGACCGTCGAGTAGCGATAGTTTGCCGCAAAAGCGGATTTTTCGTTGTTACCAAACGGGCCTTCCGCTGCGAGGTCGATGCCGATGAGTCCGATTTGTGCCGTAAATTCGTGTTCTTTGAAGTTAGGTTTCCGCAAATTCAAATCCATAATGCCGCCCAAAGCATTGCCGTAAGGCGCAGGGAAGGCACCCGTCAAAAAGGTCGTCGTGCCGAGCATTTGCGCGCTGAGCATGTTGACGCCGCCGCCGTTAAGCGTGATGCGGTCGGTGACGGTACCGGCGTTGGGCGTGTGGTTGGGGTTGACGATTTCCGCACCTTCGAGTCGCCACAGCAGGGCATTTGGGGAGTTGCCGCGCACGGAAATTCCGTTGCTTTGGTCGTTGGTATTGACGACGCCGGGCAAGGCGAGGGCGAGGCGCGCCGGGTCGAAATAAGTTGCCGGAAAACGCAACGTTTCTTCAATCGTCAACGTCTTAATGCTGACAGGATGCGTCGTTTTGGCGCGCGGGCTTTTGACCGTGGCGGGCGGTAAATCGTAACTTTCGGTTTTTGTCAGTTCGATGTCGAGCACGGTTTCTTTACCACTTTCGAGCAAAATTTCCGCAACCGTCAGCGATTGATATCCGAGGTAATCGGCGCGCAGACGGTAGCGACCGACGGGCATTTCAGGAAAAGAAAAAGTACCGTCGGCGGCGGTAATTTTTTGTACGGTTTCGACGTTTTCATTCATCGGCAACGTCACCGTCACCCCTTCAATCGGCTGCTGCGTCAAGGCGTCTTTAACTTCACCGCGCAGGGTTTGCGTGATATTTTGCGCAGCTAAAATAAAAGTTGTAAAAGATAAAAGAAGCGTAAAAGTGAGTTTCATAAAAGTGCTTTTTATATTTTTTTTCGTCTTAAAATCAACGGTGACAGGGCAACGATGTTCTTCACTAATAATCAGTCAACTATGAATTATTTTACAATTTTTACCTTCCCTTTTTTCCTCATGCTTTCCTGCACGCCGAAAAATACGCCTCTGCCCGAAAATGTACCGACGAGTATGGAAGTAGTTTCCGCGCCGATAAAAGACCCGAATGTTAAAACCGAAAAACCGAATATCTGCTGTACCGACAACGAGTCTTACATTCCCGACCCGGACAATCTCGATTATTTTGCCAAACGCTACGTGCGTGTTAATGTACACGTGATGTACGACGGCGAAGGTAAAAACAATATTCCGAAGACCGTCGCGCGTAAAAAGATGGAAGAAATCATATTTTTCGCGAATATTAAAATGCGGGATAATTGTAAAATGAACTTGCCGCAAGGTAACGATACGCCCGTACTACCGACGGAAGTCCGCATGAAACTGACTCCGCCCCGCCCGGGTATGCCCGACAGCACGGCGATTTATTTTCACGACGACGAAGAGTTATATGCTTTTATCAAACGCGGCAAAAACGAAAATCGCGGCAGAAAAGAAGTTATCGAAAAGTACGGCGTGCAACTCGACTCGGTGCTCAATATTTTTATCATGCCGCACCACCCCGACAGCATCAAAAGCAAACGTTACAAATCGGATGTGACGGGTATTGCTTTGCTGCGGCACAGCGCGCTGAAAATCGCCGGTTTTCACGCAAATCCGCAAACACCCGTTTGGGAATTTTCTAAAACCGTTAATCACGAAGTCGGTCACATGCTGAGTCTCAATCACTCCTGGCGCAAATCCGACGGCTGCGACGACACTCCGCCGCACGCCAACTGTTGGCATTATACGAATAACGGCAGCGAATGCGACTCGCTCGTTTCCAATAATTTAATGGACTATAATGCGGAAAATTGTGCTTTGACGCCCTGCCAAATCGGACGGATGCACAAGGTTTTATCTATGGAAAAATACCCGCAACGCAAGTGGCTGATACCGACTTTTTGCCGCTACGATGCACGTAAAGATGTCACGATTCTCGACAGTGTGCATTTTGCCGGAGCCAAAGATATATTCGGTGACGTCATTATCGGCGACGGCGGGGTGTTGACCGTTTCTTGTCGTTTGTCGCTGCCCGAGGGCGGAAAAATTACGGTACTGCCCGGCGGCAAGCTCATTTTAAATAACAATAAACTGCACAACGCCTGCGGCTACGCATGGAAGGGCATTCGCGTTTTGAGTGAAAACGGCAGAAAAGGCGAGGTGGAAATGCCCGGAAATCCGATATTTGAAAATGTGACAGGGGAGCCGATTTCGGAGATGAGTTTGGATTGAAAAACGCCTTTCGGAGCAATTATAAAAGAATCACCTTTATCCTCCGGAAAATGCCCGCCTTGCCCTATCTTTGCCCGCGATTTGGAAAAACGGTTTTAAAACTACAAAAAAGAGCACGTCAGAGTGTTCTGCAAACCAAGTTGCGACATGCCTAAAGATAATTCTATTAAGTCCGTGCTCATCATCGGCAGCGGTCCCATCATCATCGGACAAGCCTGCGAATTTGACTATTCCGGTACGCAAGCCGCGCACTCCCTGCGCGAAGAAGGTATCGAAGTCACCCTCATCAACTCTAACCCGGCAACCATTATGACCGACCCGCTCACGGCGGAACACGTCTATCTTTTGCCGCTCACAGTCGAGAGTCTCGAACAAATTTTACAGGAACGACAAATCGACGCGGTGCTGCCGACCATGGGTGGTCAGACTGCGCTCAACCTTGCCATCGAAGCGGGTAAACAAGGTTTGTGGGAAAAGTACGATTGCAAACTCATCGGGGTCGATTTGGAAGCCATCGAATTGGCGGAAAACCGCGAAGCCTTTCGCCAACTGATGATTGACATCGGTCTTGCCGTCGCTCCTTCTTTCATCGCCAATTCATTTTTGGAAGGAAAAGAAGCCGCGCAAAAAATCGGTTTTCCTTTGGTTATCCGTCCTTCTTATACACTCGGCGGCTACGGCGGCGGTTTTGTGATGAAGGAAGATGAATTTGACGAAGCCTTGCGTCGCGGCTTGAACGCCTCGCCGACGCACGAGGTTTTGGTGGAAAGAGCGGTTTTGGGTTGGAAAGAATTTGAGTTGGAACTGTTGCGCGACTCGAAAGATAACGTGGTCATCATCTGTACCGTTGAGAATCTCGACCCGATGGGTATTCACACCGGTGACAGTATTACCGTTGCACCGGCGATGACGCTTTCCGATACGGCTTACCAAGACATGCGCAATCAGGCGATACACGCCATGCGCTCTTTGGGAAATTTTGCGGGCGGTTGTAATATTCAGTTTTCCCAAAATCCGGAAACGGAGGAGTTAATTGTTATTGAAATTAACCCTCGGGTGTCGCGCTCCTCGGCTTTGGCATCGAAAGCGACGGGATATCCGATTGCGAAAATCGCGGCTAAATTGGCTTTGGGTTACTCTTTGGATGAACTGAAAAATCAAATTACCAAGACGACTTCCGCTTACTTCGAGCCGACTTTGGACTATGTAATTGTGAAAATGCCGCGTTGGAATTTTGCGAAATTCAACGGCGCGGATACGACGCTCGGTCTGCAAATGAAATCCGTCGGTGAAGTTATGGGCATCGGTCGCTCCTTTACCGAAGCACTGCAAAAAGCATGTCAGTCGTTGGAGCAAAACCGGATGGGACTCGGTGCGGACAAAAAAGAATGGATTAAAACGGACGATATTTTGCGCCGTCTGGAGAAAGTCAGCGACGACCGTATTTTCCGCCTCAAAGACGCTTTGGCATTGGGTGTTCCGGAAAAAACCATTCACAAACTGACGAAAATCGACCCGTGGTTCATCAAGCAAATTAAGAACTTGGTCAAAATGGAACAGAAGCTCTCGACGGGCTACAATGTTCCCGAAGATATTCCCGCAGATTTCTTCCGTGAGCTGAAAGTAAACGGCTATTCCGACGGACAAATCGCGTGGATTTTGCGCGTCGATGAAGATGCCGTAACCAAGCAACGCAAGAAACTCGGCATCCGTCGTACTTATAAAATGGTCGATACCTGCGCGGCGGAATTTGAATCGAATACACCTTATTTTTACTCTACTTTCGACCAAGAAAACGAGAGTGTCGTCAGCGACAAAAAGAGTATTATCGTGCTCGGCTCGGGTCCGAATCGCATCGGTCAGGGCATCGAGTTCGACTACTGCTGCGTACACGGTATCATGGCAATCAAGGAGGCGGGCTACGAGGCAATTATGGTAAATTGTAACCCGGAAACGGTTTCTACTGATTTCGATGTTGCCGACAAACTCTACTTCGAGCCGGTTTTTTGGGAGCATTTGGATGAAATCATCGAACTCGAAAAACCCGAAGGCGTCATCGTACAACTCGGCGGTCAGACTGCCCTCAAACTCGCGGAAACGCTTGCTTCCAAAGGCATCAAAATCATCGGTACGAGCTATAATTCACTCGATTTGGCGGAAGACCGTGAGCGTTTTTCCGATTTGCTGAAAGAACTGAGCATTCCTTATCCGAAATACGGCGCGGCTGCCGACGCGGATGCGGCCTTGAAGGTTGCCAACGAAGTCGGCTACCCGGTTTTGGTGCGCCCGTCTTACGTTTTGGGCGGTCAGCGGATGCGCATCGTCATCAACGACGAAGAACTGGAACGTCATGTGTTGAGCATTTTCAAGCACATGCCCGGCAATAATGTCCTCATCGACCAATTTTTGGACAGAGCCAAAGAAGCCGAAATCGACGCTATCTGTGACGGCGACGAGGTGCACATCATGGGCATCATGGAACACATCGAGCCGGCCGGTATTCACTCGGGCGACTCGGCGGCGGTACTGCCGACTTACAGCCTCAGCGTAGAGGCGGTCAATAAGATGGTCGAATATACGGGCATGTTAGCTAAGGCTTTGAAAATCAAAGGTTTGATTAACATTCAGTTTGCGATAAAAGACGATAATGTTTACGTCATCGAAGCCAATCCGCGGGCATCGCGTACCACGCCTTTTATTGCGAAAGCGTACAAAGTGCCTTACCTCAACATCGCTACGCAGGTGATGCTCGGCGCGAAAAAACTGAAGGATTTTAATATCAAACCGCAGCCGGCGGGCTATGCGATTAAAGTCCCGGTTTTCTCTTTCCACAAATTCCCGAATGTCGATAAAGCACTCGGACCGGAAATGAAATCGACGGGTGAGGAGATACGTTTTATTGTCGATTTGACCGACCCGTTTTTCCGGGAGTTGGACAGAAATCGGTATATGTATTTGACGCGGTAGACGGTTTTAGGTTGGACGGCGGACGGAGCCGGCACTTTTGTAAAACAAAACGGAAGCGGTGACTTGAATTGATTTTCGAGTCGCCGTTTTTTTGTGTAAGATTTCGGATTTTTAAGCGTTCTCTCAAAAAACTTGTATTTTACGGCGCAAAAATTTTTGCTCTTTTTTATCAACAACTACAACCGACCATGAAAAAAACGTTTCTTTTTTCTTTCCTTTTTGTACTGACTGCCTTGACGGGCACGGCGCAGCAAAACATTACGCTTGAAGAAATTTGGCAGACCTATGAGTTTTACCCGCGCTACATTCCCGGTTTTGAATTTCAAAATGACGGCAGACATTACACGCGACAAGAGGAGGGTAAAATTGTACAGTACGACCTCACGACAGGCAAGCAAACCAACGTTATTTTAGACGCTGCAAAGTTGAAAGGGCGCAATGACTTCGACGGCAATATGGACAGCTATACTTTCGGTCCGAAGGAGGATAAAATTATTATCAGCTCGGGTACGGAGTCGATTTATCGGCACTCTTCGCGCGCAAATTTTTACGTGTGGGATAAGACGGAACTCATGCCCGTTTTTCCGGAAGGGAAAGTGATGTACGCGACATTTAACCCGGCGGCGGATAAGGTGGCTTTTGTGTTTGAAAATAATTTGTATTACAAGGATTTGCAGACGCGCAAAGTCGTACAAATCACCGAAGACGGCAAGCAAAACGAAATCATTAACGGCGCGACGGATTGGGTGTATGAGGAGGAATTTGCGATTTGGAAAGGCTTTGAGTGGTCGCCCGACGGCAGTAAATTAGCGTACTATCGCTTTGACGAAAAGGACGTGCCGGAGTTTACGATGACCAATTACAACGACGATATGTACCCGGAGTACGTCACGTTTAAATACCCGAAAGTCGGCGAAAAAAATGCTTTGGTGCAGGTGCATATTTATGATTTGAATACTTTGAAAACGGCAAAAGTCGCGCTTGAAAATGATATATCCGGCAAAAAAGAGATGCCTGCGGAAGCGGAAAAAGAGTCGAATACGATGAAGGAATTTTACGTGCCGCGTATTAAATGGACACCCGGCGGCGAGGATTTGATTGTTTGGAAGATGAACCGTCATCAGAATTATTTGCAGCTTTTACTCGCCGATGCCGTGACCGGAAAAACGCGTTTGCTGTTGGAAGAAAAAAATCCGTATTACATCGACATTCACGATAATATGGCTTTTGTGAACGACGGAAAGCAATTTGTCTGGACAAGCGAAAACGACGGTTGGAATCACGCTTACCTCTACGACATGAACGGAAAGCAGGTGCGACAACTGACGCAGGGCGATTGGGAAGTAACCGATTTTTACGGCGTCGATGAGAAAAACGGTAAGTACTATTATCAAGCGGCGAAAAAATCTCCGTTGCAGCGGGAGGTTTACGAAGGAACTCTGAAAGGCGATAAAACCCGCACCGTCGCCGCAGAACCGGGAACGAACAGCGCGAATTTCAGCAGCACTTTCGACTATTACGTTTTGACGCATTCCGATGTGAGCACCGCGCCGAGTTTTGCGGTTTACAAGCGCGAAGGTCGCCTCATTCGCATTATTGAAGACAACGCGAAAATGGCAAAAATTCAGGAAAAGTACAATGTACAGCCCGTTGAGTTTTCGACCGTCGAAACGAGCGAAGGGGTAAAATTAAACGCTTACACCATCAAGCCGCCGAACTTTGACAAGTCGCGCCAATACCCGGTTTTCATGTATTTGTACGGCGGTCCGGGCAGTCAACAAGTGACAAACTCTTGGAAAGGGCAAAATTACTGGTGGTTTCAAATGTTGGCGCAGCAAGGCTTTATCGTCGCCTGCGTGGATAATCGCGGTACGGGCGGACGCGGTCAGGAGTTCAAAAAAATGACCTATCAACAACTCGGTCACTACGAAACCATTGACCAAATCGAAGCGGCGAAATACTTCGCAAGTCTGCCTTACACCGACAAAAATCGTATCGGAATTTTCGGTTGGTCTTACGGCGGCTACATGAGCAGTTTGGCTCTTTTGAAGGGAAACGATGTGTTTAAAGCCGCTATCGCCGTCGCCCCGGTGACGAGCTGGAAGTGGTACGACAGCATTTATACCGAACGGTACATGCGTACTTTGGCAGAAAATGAAAAGGGCTACAACGATAATTCACCCGTTTATTTTGCGGACAGATTGAAAGGAAATTACCTTTTGGTACACGGTATGGGCGACGACAATGTACACTTTCAGCACACGGCGGAAATGGCAAATGCCCTCATCAAAGCCAATAAGCAGTACGACACTTATTTCTATCCGAACCGCAATCACGGTATCTACGGCGGTTTGACACGCCTACACTTGTATCAAAAAATGACGGACTTTTTGGAAGAGAAACTCATGAACGATACCACGCCGGTGGGGACTACGCAACCGTAGGTTAGTTGTCGGTTGTCGGTTGTCGGTTGTCGGGAGGAACAGGGATTATTCATAAGCTCTGTTCCTTTTTTTTAGCTTTTTTAATTCTTTTTTTATGCACTATCAACTTACGGAGGCTAAAGAAACTACTTTGCTTTTTATTCACGGTTTTTGCGAAGACAGTAGAATGTGGCAGTATTTTTTGCGCGGTTGGAAAGAGGATTATCAACTTTTGCGGGTGGATTTACCGGGTTTCGGAAAGTCGGAATTAAACGGCGAAACTTCGCTTGCGGAGATGGCGCGGAGTGTAGAAAAAATATTGCGGCAGGAGAAAATCGACAAGGTCATTATCATCGGGCACTCGATGGGCGGCTACGTCTCTTTGGCGTTTGCGGAACTTTTCCCGGGGTATTTGCGGGGGCTTTGTCTGTTTCATTCGCATCCTTTTGCCGACAGCGAAGAGAACAAAAAATTGCGGACGCGCTCTGCGGAATTGGTAGAACGCGGCGGGCAAAAAGTCTATGTGCGCGGTTTGTTTCAAAAGATTTTCCCGGAAGATTTTGGGAATAAAAAGTTGGTCGAAAAGATGATTGACCGTGCGAGTGCTTACCCGGCGGCGGGCATCGCTAACGGGCAGCGTGCCATGCGTGACCGACCGGACAGAAGTAAAGTGCTGCGCGACGCAAACTTCCCGGTGCAATTCATCATCGGCACGGAAGACTCTGCGGTTCCTTTGGAGCAAAGTCTGCAAATGTCGCATCTGCCCGCGACGGCGGATATTCAAATCTTAGCAGGCATCGGTCACATGGGGATGTTTGAGAACGGGGGATTGACGCGAAAGATTTTGCGGGAGTTTACGGAGTTTTGTGAAAGTTTTGCGGGATAATCGAAAAAAAGCATAAATTGCAGCATTACTACACATTACTAATCCTACATCTATGACTGCCGTTGCGGGTATTTTAAATAAACAAGGAGTTGCCATTGCTGCCGACAGTGCTGTTACCGTCAGTGATATGAATAACAGAAAGGTGTACAACTCTGCCAACAAAATCTTCACTCTTTCAAAGTATCATCCTGTCGGTATTGCTATTTATAACAGCGCAGAATTCATGGGGATTCCTTGGGAAGTAATAATTAAGGAATATCGTAAGAAAATCGGAAATAACTCTTTTGATACATTACAAGACTACAGGGATGATTTCTTTCGATGGCTTAAAGAGTCTGATTATTTTTCACAAGAATGGAATGAAGAAAGTCATTTGTATTCAGATTTCCTAAACTTTGTTCAAGTAATTATAAACGACTCGATAAAGACCAACGCTGACAGAGATAAATTGCAGGAAAAGTTAATCGGCTATTGTGAAAGATATTTATCACAAAGCATTCCGAGACAACAAAAATTAGAGAGTTTTACAGCTTTTAGCGCAAAGGAATTAGAGGAAAAGATAGTTCACTTAGCACCGCAAATATGCGATGTGATTGAAAAAAATTTTGCTATTGATTTACAGGAAAAATTACTCGGTTCACATCTTGCAAAAGCGTATGCTGCATATCTAAAACACGAACAATTCTTACAATTCACGGGTTTAGTATTTACAGGTTACGGTGACAAAGAGCTTTTTCCGAGGTTACTTCCGGTGAAAGTATCTATGGTATTAGATGGTTCTTTGCGATATATTTATGACTCAAAGCAAGAGGCGATTATCACTTCCGAACGTGACTCTATGATTATGCCTTTTGCACAAACAGATGTCATTCAAACAATTTTACAAGGTATCAGCCCTGATTTATTCGTATTATCCGCTAATATTTTTCACAGTTTTCTGACAGACTTTGTTTCCAAAATCAGACAGACCGACGGTATTCCGAGTAATTTTTCCGAAGGTCTGGGTTCTCTGAACTTAAACTCTTACGTAGAATCGTATCAAAAGCAATTTTTTGAAATCATCAGAGAAAAGCATATTGACAAACTGATGAGCGCAGTTTCTCATTTGTCAAAAGAGGATTTAGCGGAAATGGCAGAAAGTTTGGTTTATCTTACTTATTTAAAACGAAGATTTACTATGGCAGAAGAAAGTGTAGGAGGTCCTGTCGATATCGCCGTAATTACGAAAGGAGACGGGTTTATATGGATTAAACGAAAGCATTATTTCGACCCCGAATTAAACAAAACCTTTTTTCAAAAATATTTTTAACTTTGCATTATGGAAAACAGCATCTTATTTGAAAATTTAAGTCAAAGTTCTTTAATGTTTAATGACCTTGGAATATTAAACAGGAACAGATTTAGTACCGGTAAAGAAAAAAGGAGTGCAAATCGCATTGATATAGCCAAAGCGTCCGTTGAAGAATTGACAAAAATGGTTGTTGATGAAATGATGATTTTAGTGGAAAGAGACTTGGCTCGTTTGAGAAAAAATTAATCTTATTAAGCCCAAAAAAGAGCAGAAGTAATTTACTTCTGCTCTTTTTATTCCAACAACTCCTTAATCCGCCGCATCGCCGCCTGATTTTTCTCCTGATAAATCGCATCCAAAATATCATTCCTGCCGCGCTCCGTCAAATGAAAAGAAATCGGGGCTTCAAAATTATCCGAACCGGGACGGTAGGTCAGTTGCACAATGTCGATATTTTCCTCGCCCAAAACATCGTAAAGCAAGCCGAAATTATTGTCGTTTTCGTAAGACTGTAAGTTAATGACCTGCCCCGCAATGCCGAGCGGACTCAACAAGCTGCCGAACACGCCCGTATTATTGCTCGGCGTAATGTCCGTATCGCGGTCGTTTCCGTTGACCTGTACGAGTACGATGCCGTCCGTATTTTCCCGAATCCAATCTTTGTAAACGTGCAAAAAACGCACGGCGGACTTCAAACCGAAATTATCGCGAAAGCCCGCATCGACCATTTCTATCTGCGGGTCGGTCGGTAGAAAAACGTTGGGCAGAATGTAAGGAAAAGTCGCATTGGCGCGCAGAGCCGTCGTAAAACGCAAATTTTTACTGTCTTGCTCCGCGAATAATCGCCCGAAATCCACCGCGTCGATGTCGATGGCATCGGGATTTTTGAGGGCGGCGGGCGGTGCCATCATAAACGAAACGCCCTGCGGCGAAATGACCATGCGCCGACCGTCATTGACGACCGAGGGCGTGAAATACATCATCGGTATTTCGGCGTTTTGCTCGGGCGTACCGTAGTCGCAGAGGTTTTTACCGAAAACGTTTTCCGTGTTTTCGTTCAGTTGTTTTTCAAAAATGTAGCCTCGGTCTTTGACGTAAGAATGCCCGTTGGTTTCAAAAGTCAAAAAAGGCATAAATAAATCATTACCGGCAATGGAGACGGCGACCGAATTGAGTAAATCTTTGGAAATATTGTCGATGTGCCGCCCGGCGTAAATATCGGGTTGCAAGCCCTGTTTTTTGCGCAGCAGCAGCTCGCGGTAATACGCCGTACCAATCATGCCGCCGGAAGCACCCGCCATCAGGGTCGTGTGTCGAGTAAAGGCACCGTCGGTAAATTTATCGGTGTGCTGCAAAACCTGTACCGCCCAGACCGCCGCTTTCAGCCCGCCGCCCGTTACACAATAAACGACCATTTTCGGTTTTTTGCCGGGTTTTGCGACGCGCTTTTTCCAATTATTCAGAATGGCTTCCGTGTTTTTATAGTCTTCCGTGATGTTTGCGAGCGAGCAGATTTCTTTCAGCCGCGCGTGACTGTATTCAGCTTTTTCGATTTCATAATCGAGTCCGTAAGCCTTGTTTTTGTGGTTAAAATATTCTTTGCTCGTGATGAAATTAACCGCTATCGCAAACAGCAACAGCACCGTCAATCGCCACCGACTGAACCAATAAGAAACCGCTCCGACAAAGGCGCACAGCAAGCTGCAAATCAGAAAAATACTCGCTGCCGCCGGAATACGAAACGCCGGATATTCGACCAACATACCGAGCAAAATCAACAGGAAAAAACTCAACAACTGCATTACCAAAGCATTGATGTGGTTTTGCTTAAATACGCCCAGCAGCAGCCGAATATCGTAGTGCGCCACCGAACGCACCAAGCGCGGGCGCAGCGTCAAACTCAAATAGGTATCGACGCGCCACTTCGTTTTTTCGGATTTGATGTCTTCGATACTGACCTTGCGATTGCCCGGATTGAGTTCGCGGGCAAGGTTGGGCGGCAGGCTGCTGCGTCGCTTCGGATAGTTTTGAATGTCTTTATTTAAAAATTGAAAATACACCGAGGTAATCAACAGCAAAACCACGCTGCCGACCAAAAATCCCGCACAATTCACCAACACATTGCCGAAGGTGCTGTACATAAAATGATTTTCGAAGCGCACGTGCAACAGCATCAACAGCAGCGCAAAGGCGAGGGGCAGCAGACTGTTATTCAGGCAAAATTTGGTAAAAGGTTTTTCCAAAGAAGCTAAAAAAGGAAAGTGGTGCGCATTGAGCAAATAGCAGGTGACATTCCAGGAAATGTACAGCCCGCCGTAGGCTAAACCCAAAATAAAAAAGCTCCAAAAACCGACATTGCCGAGGTATTCGGGAGCGACGAAGAGGAGTTGCAACCCGTAGCTTTCGCCTAAGTTGCCGGTCAAAAAAAGTGTCAGCAGCAGCCAAACAAACAACAACAGCAGATTACTCCGCAGGTGCAACAGCAGCAACTGCACGGGAAAAGAGTAAAAAATGTCGTTGAGTTTTTTGCGCAATTAGTTGAATTGAAAAAATTAGAGTGTGTAACCCGTTCGTAGCGTCGAATTTATTCGACAGGCTATTTTAATTTTAGCAGGTCGGTTAAAACCGACGCTACGATATGCATTCACCGACTTGTCAGACATTCAAAAATTAAAAGTCCAAATTACTACAGATAACGAATTGAAACGCCGTTTTTATAAAAGCAAAACAAGAAAAATTTCATAATTCCGGAAAAGGAGTGAAAATGTCGTCGGTTTCGTACCTTCGCGGTCGTGAAAATCCAATATTTACCGAATCCAAAAATAGATAAAATTGCTTGGGATGCTGCGGTCGCTGCCGCCGCCAACGGGCAAATTTACGCTTACAGTTGGTATTTGGACTGCATGGCGGAAAATTGGGGGGCACTGGTCAGCGAAAATTACGACTACCTGATGCCGCTGCCGTGGAACGGAAAATGGGCGGGCGTCAAGCAAATTTATCAGCCGCCGTACACGCAGCAGCTCGGCGTTTTCGGAAAAGAAAAGCCGACGCCGGAAATTATCGACCGATTTCTGCAAAGTATTCCGTCCGAATTTCGCTACGTGCATTTGAATTTAAACGAAGCCAATGCCGATTTTTCCGCGCCCGGTTTTTCCGTGCGCGACAAACGCAACATGCTTTTAGACCTCTCGGACGACCACGAAACCATTCACAAACGCTATCGAAAAACGCTCAGGCATTGCATTCGGAAGGCAGGAAATGAGTTGCATTTTGTAAAAAATCGTCTCGCTCCGAATGAATTGGTAAAGCACTACCGAGAGCACCTCGGGCAAAAAATCGGCTACCCGGAGGCGGTGTACGAGAGCATGGAAAAGCTGATACAAACGACACTCGATAAAAAATGCGGCGATATTTTTTCGGTGCATTTTGCGGATGAAAGTTTGGCAGCGGCACTTTTCGTACCTTACAGTCACGGGCGGGTCGTGCATCTTTTCGGTCCGGTTTTGCCGGCGGGAAAGGAGATTTACGCGAGTCATTTTTTGGTGCATAATGTCATCAAACACTTCTCCGGGCAAGATTTAATTTTCGATTTTGAAGGCACGGAAATTCCGTCGATTTATATTTTCTTTCGCGGTTTTCGCCCGAAGGAGGTGAGTTTTCCGGTTATCGTCAAAGATAATTTTCCGCTTTGGATTAAGGCTGTGCAGGCGGTGCGGGAGAAGTTGAAGTAGTCACCTTGCTTTCATTTAGAAAAAAGGTACGAGGCACTTGTTTTTGAAAAATGCGGAAAAAGACCGAAACACTCCGTTCTGTTTTTGAGAAAAGTGCCCCGTACCTAAACAGATATAAACAATCCATCCGTATGCAGTTTTTTCGTCTGCTCACATACATCAAAAACTACAAACCGTGGGTCGCGGGGCATATCGTCAGCAGTTTGCTGATGGTGTTTTTTTCGGTGGCGAGCATACCGGCGTTAATTCCGTTTTTGAGCCTACTTTTCGGCACGACGGAAACGGTAAACGTGCGACCGGCTGAAGGGGTGAATTCGGAAAACTTCGAGGCTTGGATAAATTTTTACGTCAGTAATCTCATCGAAACTTACGGCAAAGAAACCACGCTGCTGTATCTCTGCGTCGGTATCATTTTGATTTTTGCGGGGAAAAATCTGTTTCGCTATTTAGCACTTTTCTTCATGTCGCCGGTGCGCAACGGCATCGTGCGCGACATTCGGCAGAATCTGTTTCGCAAGACTTTGAGTCTGCCGCTCGCCTACTTTTCCGAAGAGCGCAAAGGCGACATCATGTCGCGCGTGACCTCGGATGTGCAGGAAATCGAGTGGAGCATTCTGAACGTTTTAGAGACGACAATACGCGAGCCGCTGCTGATTATCGGGGCGTTGAGTTTTATGTTTTACGTCAGTCCGAAGCTGACTTTTTTCGTTTTCGGGCTGCTGCTTTTTACCGGTCTCATCATCGGCGGTATCGGTAAGACTTTGAAAAAACACAGCCGTGATATTCAAAATTTACTCGGAAATTTGGTGAGCATTTTGGAGGAGGCACTGGGCGGCGCGCGCATTATTAAAGGCTTTACGGCGGAAAAATATCAGGAAGCAAAATTTGCGGAGCAGAACAATGCCTACCGCCGCACGCTGACGCAGATGCTGTGGCGACGTGATTTAGCCTCGCCGCTGACCGAGACTTTGGGCGTTTGCACGGTAGCGATTTTGATTTGGTACGGCTTCAAACAAGTCAACGGCGGTGCGCTGTCGGTGGCGACTTTTTTCAGCTTTTTGTACGCTTTTTTTACAATTATCGAACCCGCGAAAAAATTCAGTTCAGCGGCTTACAACATTCAAAAAGGCATGGCGGCGGTGGAGCGGGTAAATGAAATTATGTACGCCGAAAGCAGTATTGTCGAGAAACCGAACGCCGCAGCGGTGACGGAATTTCAAGAAAAAATCGTATATAAAAACGTCACTTTTCGTTACAAAAATGCGGACAGAAATGCTTTAAAAAAGGTAAATCTGACACTGCAAAAAGGAAAAATTACGGCACTCGTCGGGGCGAGCGGCGCCGGAAAATCAACGATGGCGGATTTGTTGCCGCGCTTTTACGATGTGACGGAAGGCGCAATTTTACTGGACGGAAAAGACTTGCGCGATTATAAAATCAAAGACCTGCGGCAGTTGCTCGGCATCGTCTCGCAGGAAGCGGTTTTATTTAACGATACCATTTATAACAACATCGTATTCGGCGCAAAAAACGTGACGCAAGCGCAAACGGAACAAGCGGCACGCATCGCAAATGCCCACAATTTCATCCTGCAAACGCCCGACGGCTACCAAACCAACATCGGTGACCGAGGCACAAAACTCAGCGGCGGACAGCGACAAAGACTGACCATCGCCCGCGCCGTACTGAAAAATCCGCCGATACTGATTTTGGATGAAGCGACCTCGGCCCTGGACAGCGAGTCGGAGCAGTTGGTGCAGGAAGCACTGGAAAAATTGATGCAAAACCGAACTTCCTTGGTTATCGCGCACCGACTTTCGACGATAAAAAGTGCGGATGAAATCGTCGTTTTTGTGGAGGGGAAAATTGTAGAGCGCGGGACGCATGAGGAACTTTTGGGGCGGGAGGGGATTTATAAACGATTGATTGAAATGCAAGGAAGTTAGGTGACGGGTGGTAGGTGGTAGGTGGTGATCGGCAGGCGGAGTTTCTCAACGCTTTACTGTTTTCATGACAAAGTTATCAATTTGACAAATGGAATTTTGGATAATTTAAATGTATTTCGATAGCAAAAACACACATGGCAAAAAAGAAAAAAAGAGAGTTTCAGCGACCGATGCGTCCGCGTCCGTTCGGCAAGCCGGAAGAGGGTGAAACGACTGCACCGAAAGCAGTCGATGCGCCGATGCGTTTGAATAAATTTATTGCGCACGCGGGCGTTTGTAACCGACGGGCAGCGGCGGAATTGGTCAAAAGAGGAGAGATAAAAGTAAACGGCGCCGTGCAAACCAATCCGGGTTATGCGGTGCAGCCGGCGGATATAGTTTTGTATAAAGACAGCCCGCTCAAACCGGAAGAAAAGCTCGTTTATTTATTGATGAATAAGCCGAAAGATGTGATTGCTGCGCCGACCGAGGACGAAACGCAGCGCACGGTACACGACATAACGGGCGATAAAATCAAGGAAAAAGTACAGGCGGTCGGCAGCTTGGCAGATGCGGAAACGGGCTTACTGCTGTTGACCAACGATGAAATTTTACTGAAAAAATTAGCGCAGCCGCAGCAAAAAATTACGCAGTTTTTTCAGGTAACGACGGGCAAACCGGTGACTGCGGAAGATTTAAAAAAAATACGCAACGGAGTGACTTTGGACGGTGAAGTCATGCGCGTCGTTAATGCAGATTTAATCAAAAATACTAAACAAAATGAGGTCGGAATCGGTATTGAACAGGAACGACCCGGAGTCGTGCGGCGTATTTTTGAGCATTTGGGTTATGAGGTTTTGAAAGTTGACAGAGTTTACTATGCCGGGTTGACGAAGAAGGATTTACCGCGCGGTTGGTTTCGACATTTGACAGAAAAGGAAGTGATTATGTTGAAGCATTTTACATAAATCTCTACGCTGATTTTTAGGATTTTATAAGATTTTATTGAGCGCAGCGAAATCCCGCACCTTGGTCGGGACGCTGATTTTTAAATTTGATTTTTATGAGCAAACTTTCTCTTTGTCCCGACAGTCCGAATTGCGTTTGCACTTTGGCAAATGAAACACCCAAAAAGCGCATGGAGCCTTTGCAGTATGCGGGCAATATGTCCGAAGCGAAAGAAAAACTGCGGCAACTTGTACTTGCCTTAGGAAATACTACCGAAGAAAATCAAACGGAAAATTACCTTTATTTTTCTTTTAAAACGCGCATCGGCGGCTTCATCGACGACGTGGAATTTGAATTTGCTGACGACAAAAAAGTCATTCATTTTCGGTCGGCATCGCGGGTCGGTTATTCGGATTTGGGCGCGAATAAGCGACGGATGAAAAAAATAAGGCGGCTGTGGGAAAAATCATAAGCGTAAATAAAAACGGTCTGCATGAAATTCATGCAGACCGTTTTTATTTGTACTAAATCGGGAAAACTTAGGGCAAAATTCCGATTGCTGTCACATTGACGGAAAGACTTGCATTGGCCGCAACGCTGACGTTGTTTAAGTCCAAACCGAGGCTGCCGAGTAAACTCAATTCTAACTCACCCGCTGCCTCACGGTCGCCGTCGCTGTCGGGAGCTTCGTAGGCAATAAAGTGCAACTCGTAGTCGCCTTCTTCCAAAAATGCGATGGTGTAATTGCCGTCGGCGCGGACGATTGCGCTCGTGACGGCGTTTCTGAATTCGATTTCGCCGGAGCCTTGTCCGCTCAGTTCCGTGTCACGGTCGTAGGTGCCGCGTTCGTAGGCATAGACGACTACGCGGCTGCCGAATTGAGAACTGTTTTCTACCTCACCGTTGACCGTCCCGGTTTCGGATTTAGTGACGACGCGCACCGAGCTGTTCAGTTCGTTGTCGGAGGTAAATTGATAGCCCTCGTCTTCCGTACTGCGGATAGCTTTTCTGACGTCGAAGTCCATGACCACGTTAGTCGTTTGCTCGGCGGTGACAGTGAAGTTACCGGTCAGTTCGAGCGTATTGTCAGCCGAGGCCGCGAGGGCTTCTTTTTCGCCGCCGTCCAAAAGAACATAGCAGCCGGGCGCATTGCCGGAGGCGTCGGTTTCGTAGTCGAGTACGAGTTCTAAGCTGCTGTAAGTGCCGGCTTCGAGTTCGGTGCTGCCCAAGATTTCGGTATTACCGTTTTGCAGGGCGAGCAAATCTACAGTTTGTTTGACTTCTAAATTTGAGATGGCTCTGCCATCCACTTTTACGGCGGTGACAGTCACGAATGCGCCTTGCACGTTGGCGTTGTCGATGGGTGCGTCGGTGATTTCAAAACGAGCTTCGCCGCTCAGAGTCGGTTCTGCGGGTTCGTCTTCGCATTGTACAAACAACACGGAAAAAGAACAAAGCAGCAGCAGACCGAAGAAATTTAATTTCAAGGATTTCATAATTTGTGAATGATTTTAAGTGAATCGCACTCGGTATTTCGACTGAATATTTCAGTCTGATTTTAAAAAAGAGTACGCATTAAAAATGAAAAAAATGTAAAGAGGTGCTGCTATAAAAGGAAGTGAAGTTGAGATATTAGAGACTAAAGGGGGAGATAATGTCTGTTTAAAATAAATACGATAAAAGTATATGTCTTGGTTTATTCGATTGTTCAAAAAAAATAAAAAGTTCTTCGCTTTCCTTTTCCTCTTGTCTTACATTTAAGACCGTCGAAAAAAGAAAGCGAGAAGAACGATAACTCCGTTAAAACTAAATAATTTTGGATTAAGTGATTGGTCGATTGACTTGAAGTTCAAGACGGTATTGCACGCCTTGAACCCAAATCAAAAAAGTAGTTATTGTGTGATTTGTTATATCTGAAAAAATTGCGTCGGAAACCGATAATTTCTCATCGGTCGTACAGGGAGAGGGTATGGGCAGACGCTGCAAGCAACGCCCCCGTACCCCTATCGCCATGTACTGATTTACCGCTTTTGCTCCGTTGAGCAAATATATTGTGACGACCCGCAGGTCGCTGATTTTAAAAAGTAAGAGGCTTTGCGGGTGATTAGTTCGCCACCTCTTACACTTGTGGCTTTCTTTCCTTGCCAAACTTTTTTGACGAGGTATTTATTACAGTTATTAACTAAACATGCCACAAATATAGGGGGCAAAAACAGCGATTAACCCCAATTCTGATTCCAAAGCAAACATGAGGAAAAAAATGAAACGGATATTCAACAAGGCAGGTATTCAACATAACTTACTGACTTTCAATTAATTGCAATTAAACTAAAACACACTCAACTACTTTAAAAAACTGAATTTTAATTTTCCCCAAAAAAAAGCCCGATAACTTTCGTTACCGAGCTTTTTTTTTCGTGAAAAATTAAGAGTCTTTATTGCTTAATAAAAGACTGCTTTATCAGTTTTCCGTCCTGCTTTCCTATGACGAAATATGTGCCTTTTGCTAAACCGGAAATATCTATTTCAACATTTTCGGCGTAGCCGTCAACGGACACTCGCGCGACTTTTTCACCGAAAATATTGTAGATTTCCAAAACAGTATTTTCTGCATTTGCTGCGGAAAATTGCACCGTAATCGACTCGCGGGCGGGGTTCGGATAGACTTGCGGTTGACCTTCTGCGGCACTCAATTTGACTTGAATAACGCCGAAATAAGTTTCCGTACCGTCAAAATCAGTCTGCTTGAGGCGGTAATAATTTGCGCCGGTTGCCGCTTGGGTGTCCGTATAAGTATAAGTCTGCAAGGTCTCCGCGTTGCCTTTGCCGGCGGTGCGATAAATTTCCGTAAAGATTTCGCCGTCCGTACTGTGCTCGACGGTAAAGAAATCATTGTTTCTTTCCGCAGCGGTTATCCATTCCAAATTTGCATGCGCACCGCTTGCTCTTCCGCTGAAGCGCACGAGTTCGACGGGCAGGACAGCACTGTCCGAAGCACCGCTGTCTATACAATCGACGACTTGATTTTCGTTAATATTTCCGTGAGAAGGGGCCTGGGTATTAACGTAGGCGTTGCCGGAACTCGCTACGAAATCCGCATATTCGCAGCCGGTGCCGGTGACTTGTAAGGATTTTCCGCCGTCGTGGAAACCGATGTATTCGGAGGTAACATCGCCCACGCCGGTGACGGTGGCGGTTATGGTTTCATTGATATCGCCAAAGCTGACAAACTGTTGAATCAAGCCGTTGGGGGCGATTAAAATCACACCTTGATTGCCGTTGGTTACGTTAAGTACAGGAATTTCAATCCAAATTTCTCCGCGATTAGTGATAGGAACACCGGCGGCGATAGTACCGGTCAGCGGAATGATTGTCAAGGTAGTACCATTGCTGCTGACTACCTGAACGGAGTAGCCCGCGAGGTCTTGACCGACGGGACCGAAAATACCGATACCATCCGATGAGGTTGAGGAGTCATCGGTACTGTATTCGACTTCGTTAATAAAAATCGGCTGGGCAAAAAGAGAAGAAGTTGCTGCGCATGCAACAAAGAAGAAAAGAATAAAAATCTTTTTCATGTCGGGTAGTTTATTAAATCAGTACATAAAAATAGTGAGACGAAAGTCCGTTTTTACGAATTTCCGTAGCATAGCTATTACAATTTAATAAATACCTCGTCTAAAAAGAAGTGTGTAAAGAAAGAAAGCAAACAAAAGTAATCATATTTTATTGTTTCCACAAAATTTAAACGGGTATTTTAAAATAATTTTTAGCTTCGCACAGCATTTTTTCGGTATTTTTAAGGTTTTGCTCTCGGGTCAGGTCGATTATTCCTTTTAACTTTTTAGTGTATTGTTTTCTTTCGGTTACAATCCATTTTGCGGCGTAGAAAAATCCGTTGATGGTCAAATCATTTTCGGCGTTTGCCGTTTTTCCCGAAATCGCTTTTTTGTATCTGCGATAAGCGTCTTCCAATTTATCATATTGCTTTGAAATGAAATAAGCAATAATCAACAGGCTGAATAAAGAGTCGATAAACTTGTGAAAGGGTGTCTGCTGAAATGAAATCAACAGCGACTCCAAGATATTTATTGCTTTTTTGACCTTCTCTTTGTCGTCTAAAATTAAAAAACCGGCGTAAGTATATTGCAGCGTGATATATCTTATCTCAAATCTTTTTTCGAGTTCTTCGTTTGTCAAAAGATTTTCACAAACTTTTTGCAGCCTCTCTATTTCCTCCTCAATCTCATTCGGTAATTCTTCTTCTTTATAACCCACCAAATAATTATTCAAGTAATGACTCAGCTGAATTCCCATCGTCAGCATCTCCGGAATATTCGGAAAGCTGTTCCAAAACAAATTATTTTTACTGCCGTCAATAATCTTATTCGCCTCCTCCAAAATTTCTTCCGATGACCATTCCGATATTTTCAGACTTAATTTAAGATAGGGAATGCGCTGATTGAGCGTAAACAAATACGGAAAAATTACATAATCATTCTTTTCCAATTGGTCTTCGAGTTCCAAAAGACCGATAAAAGTTTCGGCTTCAAACACGCGGCGGTCGCGCAGATAATAATAAGTGAAATAGCTGTAATACTTGCTGATTAAGGAAACAGCGGTACTTTTCGAGTTGTAATATTTCTTGAAAACATCGATAAACAAGTCCGCGTCGATGTTGCTGCCCGGCTTGCCTTTGATGCGAATGTGTTTGTTGTAAAGCGACATGACCTCGTTTAGGTCGCGCTTATGTTGCAAAATTTCTTCGGTACGCAAGTGATATTCCTGAGATTTTTTGGCAGACTCCAACAAAACTTCTCGCTGTATCAAAATATTGAGAATTTTTAATTCCGTGTCAAAATCCTCGATTTTTTGCGCGACTTCGAGTACGATATGCGCCAACTTAGTCGCTTTTTGTGACTCACCCGTATTTATCAAATGCTGGATGCGCGTGACGTTGTGCTGTAGATAATCCGGGTAGTTTTTCGCCAAATAGCCCGTCATTTTGAAAGTATGACTCGCCAGTTGCAGCAGTTTTTTTCTGACCTTCGTCGGGTCTTTTTCTTCATCGTTTCCATATACCGCTGCCACCAATTTATCGGTCGATTGTTCGATTTCCTCATTCCTGTCTATCACGTCAAACAGAGCCATAGGGTAGTAGGAGCGCAGACTCGTGTGTTTGAGATGCTCGCGAAAAACGTTGTAATGAAAGTCGTCCAACAGCTTGACGACTTTCTCAATCAGTAACATAGGCGGTTGATATTCTGACTACTGTTTTGATAACTTCGGGAAAAAATTGCGGGCTTACAGTAAACTACGCAATAAGGAGGAAAAGCGGTTCACTACATTTTATAAAACAACCGATAAAATTAACAAAACAGATAGTGTATGATTTACAGAAATACATTTTATTATAGGGCATTTTCGCACCGGCGTATCATGCCGCGCACCTGCGAAAAATCCTTGAATTGTTGCGCTTTTTTAAATTCAATCAGCGCATTGCGGTAGTTTTCTGCATTATAAAAGTCCATTCCTTTCGAGAAAAATTGACGGTAAGCCAAGTCGCGCGTCGTTTCCAATTTTCCGCCGATGACTATTTTCTCTTGTGCGTCTATCTTCGGAAATGCGGCGCGAGCCTGTGTGTAATAATTGTACGCCGCCGGATAATCTTTGGCTTGAAAAGCGGCGTTACCTTTCTGCAAAAACTCTCGATACACTTTTTTTTGCTCCGCGATATTTTCGTCCGGAAAGGTCGGCTTGACGGGAATAATTTGATTTTCGGGCTTTATTTTTTCTTCTTTCGGTTCGTTGACTTTCGGCTCTTCGGCGGGCTTTTTTTCGATTTCGGGTTTTGCTTTTTCTTCGGCAACGCTTACATCCGGCGGAGTCTGCGGCTCGTTGCGCTTGCGCTGAATTTCCGTTCTTTCCAACCATTTTTTTGCTTCGGTTTTGTCTTCACAAATGCCTTCGGCGGAAATAAAAATGCGCTCGGCTTTATCCAAATCTCCTTCTTTAAAAGCCTCGATGCCTTCGTCGATTGTTTCCGCGCAAATATCGCGGGCGGGTTCAATCGGCGGAACCGGCTCGGGTTCGTTTTTTGAATTTACGAATAAAGCAGCCCCGATGAATCCTACAACAAACGTAATCAAAAAGATATAAAGCAATCTTTTATTTTCTCTTTTCCCGTTTGATTTTACCTCGACGGTTTTGGTCGCACGCACCGTTTTTCCGTCTTTCGTCGGCGCGTCCGGGTTGTTTTCCTCAATAACACGCAGCAGCTTTAACATCTTGTCAATCAGTCGATTGCGATTGGTTTCTTCCTGTATCGGGGTCAGGAAACCGCTGCGGGTTTCGTTGTTGAGTTTGGTGTAATCTTGGTTCAAATTCAGACTCTCGTCCCAGTAATTTCCGTCCGCCTTTTTCGCCAAATCCATGAGCAGCGGAAAGGCGGCATCCAACTCATCTTCGACAATGAGCTTGCGTATTTTGTCGGCCTGTTCGGTCAGTTTCGGAGACATAGTCGGTTGTTTTTCAGATGATTTTTTTCCTGCCCTGATAAATCGCGCCGCCGATGCTGTCGTATTTTGAGCCCGTTACGGAGGCGTAGCAATTCGGCTGATTTTCGACACGCAACACTCCCAAAAGTGCCATGAGTGCCGCTTCTTTAAAATTGATAATCAAATGGGAAGGTAAGACAATTTCGGTATTTTCACACAACTCACGCAGTCGTTTTACCAGAAAACCGTTAAGCGCACCGCCGCCGGTGACCAGCATTCTGCGTTTTTTTTGCGGAAGATTTTCACGGTCGATGACCCGTTTTATCTCAACGGCGGTCTGTGCGGCGGTCTGCTCGACGGCGGTTCTGATTTTGTCGTTCAAGGAGATTTGGGCGGAAAAATAGAGCGGTAAGACTTGATTTCTAATCCAAGTATTATCTAAAGATTTCGGATAATTTGCGGAGAAATAAGGTAGTGCATGGACGACATTTAATAAATCCGCAGCGACCTGACCGGCGGCGGCGAGTGTTCCGTTTGCGTCGTATTCCGCGCCTGTCAAATTTGCCAAAGCATTAAAAACCTGATTGGCGGGTGCGGTATCGAAAGCGATAAATTTATCCTCGACCTTGCAGGAAATATTGGCGATGCCGCCGAGATTCAAATAAAAATCGTAACCGGGGTACAGCCACCGGTCGGCAGCGGGGGCGAGGGGCGTGCCTTCTCCGTGCAGCGCAACGTCGTGGGTGCGAAAATCACAGACCACAGGGTAGCCGGTTTTGGCTGCGAGGGCGGCGCCGTCGCCGATTTGTACGGTCAGAAAATTTTCGGGTTGATGAAAAATCGTGTGTCCGTGCGCGGCGATGAAATCGGGTTTGACTTTATTTTTGATGCAAAAATCCTTCACCAAATCGGCGGCATAGTGCGCAAAATAGGTGTTCGTTTTCGCAAAAGTCAGCGCGTTTTGCTCCGGCAGATTTTTCAACCTGACCTGCCATTGTTCGGAAAAAGGAACGGTTGCGGCCGCGAGAATTTCGGAATGTGTGACCGCAAAATCAGGTTTATATTCAACTTGAATTTCACAAAAAGCCAAGTCCAAGCCGTCCAAAGAACTTCCGGACATCAATCCTAAAACCTGATATTTTCGGCTCCCTCTCGTCGTTTTTGCCACATCTATTTTTTCAGAGTCAATGTATATTCAGCCACCGCTTCGATTTCTTCGGGCTTCAGTATGCCTTTAAAAGCCGTCATTACGCCGCGTCCGTTTTTAATGACGAGTTTGCGTTCGTCCACGGAAAGCTCGGAAGTTTGCAAATTGAATGCACCGTTGCTGCCCATGTCGCCTTTTGTGCCGTGACAGATGACGCAGTAAGTTTTATAAATTTTTACGCCGTCCACGACTATTTCTTTGGCTTTCTTAGCTTTTTTGGCAACTTTTCCCGCCGTTTTTTTTTCGGCTTCGCCGCCGCAGGCGATGATGAAGGCGCAGATACAGAGGAAGAATAATATTTTTTTCATATCAGTAGAGATGTTAGACTCAAGACGTTAGATGTTAGACTGCTGTTCTAACTTACTTATTTTCAGTAATTAACATTATCGTTAAATTTGAAAACGTCTGATTTAGATTTAATCGGATGATGAATTGCATCCGTAAAGATAGAAGATTTGCAGTCTTTGTTTGTTTTCCGAATGTGAGATTGTTAATGAAAAATGACATGCAGCACAATAAGAGAAAGCAGCAATCCCCAACCGATTTTTGCCATTCTGCCGTCCGCTGCCCGGAAAAAATCGGGCAAATTTCGCGCTCCGTTTTGCACCAAAGTCACCGTCGCCAATATTCCGAAAGCAAGTGAAATCACCCAACCCGCGCGCACAATGTAATTCATTTCCGGATAAAGATGAATGAATAAAAGGTGCAGCGGAATAGTGGAAACAAAGGCAAGTAAAGCTAATTTATGATTGGGGCGCAGCAAAAAAGCGGTGGCGCAAATCGTCACGACAATTCCGCTGTTGATGTAATAACGCAGTTCGTTCAGCGTATGCGTAAAAGCCGCGCCGGTATCGCTCAACTTTACATTCAATAAAATCCAACCCATGACCACGCCCGTGCACAGCACAAAAATAATCGTGCGCCGACCCGCTGCTACGGTTTCGCGGTCGGTCGCATTTTTATTGAGATAACCTTTGTAAATGTCAATCGAAAAAAGAGTCGCGATAGAATTAAAAAGCGAGTCAACGGTACTCATCAGCGAAGCAAAAAGCGCACATAATATCAGACCGCGCACGCCGACCGGCAGATAAGTCGTCACCAAATAAGGAAAAGTTTGGTCGGGTTCCGCAAGCGGATTTTCCGCCAATATTCCCGCCAAAGCAATACCGGGAACAATGATGATGATTGCCATAAAATACTTCATCACTCCGCCCGCCATCAGACCGATTTGTGCATCTCGCAGACTCCGCGCGGCGAGCGACCGTTGTACCACGCTTTGATTTGCGCACCAATAATTGATGTTTAAAAGTGCCAAACCAAACATCGCCGTCCACGGTAACTTGGGGTGGTCGGCGGGCAAATGCAGGTGCATCAATTCGGGTGTTTTGACGTAAAGTTGCTGCCACCCGCCCAAATGATGAACCGCCGTCAGCAAAATAACGATACCCCCGACGGTCAAAATCGTAAACTGCACAATGTCCGTGCGCACCACCGCGCCCAAACCGCCGAAATAGGTGTAAATCGCGGAAAAAATTCCTAAAGCCGCAACGATAACCGCCGTGCGCACCAAACGACTGTCGCTGATAAAAACGAAAAATTCCCCGAAAACCAAATCCGCTGCATAAGCACCCCAAAAGAGTGCCGCGCCCAAACCAACCGTAGAAAGCAGAATGATATTAGCCGCCGAGTAAGTCACCGCCACCGCACGCCCGAGTCGCTTTTCAATAAATTGCGTAATCGTCACCACTCGGTCTTTCAAATACAGCGGCACGAAAATAAATGCCGCCATCAAAATTCCCTGCATCGCATTGATTTCAAACATCCCCTGCGCCAAACCGTACAGGTACGCCGAACCCATCATCCCCAAAAATTGATAGCCCTGCACATTCGTCGCAATTGTAGATATCGCCACCGAGTACCATTTCAGATTCCGGTTACTTAAAAAATACTCTTCGCCCGTCACGTCATCGCCCACACGACCGCGCAGCGCAACCGTCATGATGACTGCGAAATAAATAAGAACGATACAGAGGTCGATGAGCATAATTTACGAATTACGAATTACGAATTACGAATTACAAATTACGAATTACGAATTACGAATTA
>JAHDCG010000027.1:0-41161 GCA_020629965.1 Saprospiraceae bacterium
AACGTTTAGTAACCGCGACTTTTAAGTCGTCGCAAACCATCTTCCTCTCTTTTTTTACGACGACCTGAAGGTCGCGGTTACTAACGTTCAAAAGCATACTGCACGATATTCGCGCCCATCTGCAAGGCCGCACGGCGCACTTCCTGCGGGTCTTTGTGTACATCTTGGTCTTCCCAGCCGTCGCCCAAATCGCATTCGTAAGTATAAAAACACACGACTCTGCCCTCGTGCAAAATACCGAAACCCTGCGGCGATTTACCTTCGTGCTCATGGATTTTCGGCAGTCCGTTGTTAAATTCAAAAGTCTGCTTGTAAATTTCGTGTTCAAAAGGCAGCTCGACAAACTCGTATTCCGGAAAAACCTGCTTCATTGCCACGCGCACAAAGGGGTCCATGCCGAAGTTATCGTCAATGTGCAAAAAGCCGCCGCCGATGAGGTAAGTCCGCAGATTTTCGGCTTCCGCTCCCGAAAAAACGACATTGCCGTGTCCGGTCATGTGTACGAAAGGATGATTGAAAATTTCCGCGCTGCCGACTTCGACCGTCGCGTAATCGGTCATAAATTCCGTCCCCAATTCTTCATTACAAAACTGCGCGAGATTGGGCAAAGCCGTCGGATTGGAATACCAGTCACCGCCGCCGTTGTATTTCAACAATCCCATCTGCAAAGCGGGCTTCGGCGCATTACTGACGGTAAAAGAATAAGTTGCAAAAAGTGCTAAAGCGAATATTATGTATTTCATGTTTTTTTTTGAGTTGAGAGTGGCGAGTCAAGAGTTGAGAGTAAAGAGTTGAGCGGCTCTTCGCTCTTTACTCGCTACTCGCCGCTTTCTGTCGGAAAATCCCCGCTGTCCACATCCTGCAAGAATTTGATAATGCCGCGCATCGTAAATTCTTGGTCGTCCCATATCGCCAAATGCGAACCGTTCGGGCTGATTAAAGAACGTCCGTTTTGTACCAATGTTGCCATTTCCGCCATTTCTTCGGGGTTCATGGTGTCATATTTTGCGCCGACCATGAGCGTCGGTACTTCGAGTGTCGGCAGTTTATCCCAGACCGACCAACCTTTCAAAATACCGCCCGGCACAAACTCACTCGGCCCCTGCATGTACTCGTAAACGGGCTGGTTAATGTGCTTAAAACTGCGCAAAACCGGCTCGGGCCATTCCGCCGCCGGGCGACGCAAAATGTGCTTGGTGTAGTATTCATTGAACACCAAATCCTGATAAATCGGATTGGCAAAGTCGCCTTTGTCTTCGTAAAATGACAAGCTGTCAATGAGGGACGGACGCAGTTGCGCGCGCAGTTTGGCATTATATGCCTCGTATTTATCAAAGTCGGCGGTCATGTTCAGCACCACCAAACCCTTCAGGTTTTGCTGATATTTTAAGGCGTATTCCATGCCCAAAATACCGCCCCAAGAATTGCCCGCGAGGTAAAAATTATCGGCATTCAAACCGAGAGCCTGTCTGACCTCCTCCACCTCTTCGACAAAGCGGTCGATTGTCCACAGGCTGTCGTTTTCGGGTTGGTCGGAGTAGTATGAACCGAGTTGGTCATAATAGTAAAACTCGATGCCCGCCTGCGGAAAAAAACTGCCGAAGCATTCCAAATACTCGTGCGTCAGCGCGGGACCGCCATGCAGCAGCAGCACTTTTATCGGGCTGTTGCCGTGTCGCTTTGTCCAAACTTTATGCCCGCTTTTCAGTTCAATCATGCGCACGCCGCCCGCTTGTATGTCGGTGTCGGTGGTGAAATCATTGTAACTGCAATCGACTTTTTCAGCGACGGGCGCGGCTTGATTTTGACAGCCGAAATGCAGAATGAGAATGCAAAGCAGAGAAAAAAGGTAAACGGTAAATTTCATATTTTTAATTTTTGCCGAATTGAAAGTCAAATATAGAAGTTTGCTGCAAAAGCACCGGAAAAATTCTTTATTATTGCGCTTTTTATGAGGAGCGGCTTTAGAAACTATTTGATTTTAAGAGAGAATTGCCGATAAACCAAAATTGTGTCAGACGCGGATTATTTTGACATACATTAAAAAATTTGCGTCCGACAAATCAAACCTCGAAATACGAGACAAGAGACCTTTGAAAAAAGAAATCAAAACTAAAGTATCTTACCGTCCTCAAGCAATCGTAAATCGTACATCGTAAATCGTACATCCAAGTTATGCAAAATAAACTCACCTACGAGCAAGTTTTAGAATGGTACAACCGCCCCCTGTTAGACCTCGTCTATGAGGCGGCCACCGTACACCGCGCCCACCACGACCCGCGCGAGGTGCAAATCAGTACCCTGCTGTCCATCAAAACCGGCGGCTGTCCCGAAGATTGCGGTTATTGTCCGCAGGCGGCGCGCTACCATACGGGCGTGGAAAACGAAGGAATGCTCTCGCAAAAGCAGGTAGAAATTGCCGCCAAACGTGCTAAATTGATGGGTTCTTCGCGTCTGTGTATGGGTGCCGCGTGGCGCAATGTGAAAGACGATGCCGACTTCGACCACGTTTTGGACTTGGTAAAAACGGTCAATAATCTCGATATGGAAGTCTGCTGTACGCTCGGGATGGTGACGGAAAATCAGGCAAAAAAACTCAGCGACGCGGGGCTGTACGCTTACAATCACAACCTCGACAGCTCGGAAGAATACTACGAAAAAGTCATCTCGACGCGCGGCTACCAAGATCGCCTCGACACCATCGACAACGTGCGCAAGGCGGGCATCACCGTCTGTTCCGGCGGCATCATCGGCATGGGCGAGTCGCCCGAAGACCGCTGTAAAATGCTCGTTACTTTAGCCAATTTGACGCCGCAGCCCGAGTCCGTACCGATTAATGCTTTGGTGGCTTCCGAAGGCACCCCCTTGGAAAACCAAAAGCCGATTTCGATTTTTGAAATGGTGCGCATGGTGGCAGTAACCCGTTTGGCGATGCCGAAGACGACGGTGCGCCTCTCCGCCGGGCGCACGGAAATGAGTATCGAAGGTCAAGCCCTTTGTTTTATGGCGGGCGCAGCTTCCATTTTTGCCGGCGATAAACTGCTGACAACCCCCAATCCGGACATTTACGAAGATTTGGATATGTTCGACATTTTGGGTCTGAAACCGACCAAACCCTTCACCAAGCACGACAAACCGCAGCCCGAAAAAACGGCGGATTATGACTTGAAGGAGAAGCCGCGTTGGACGCGTCCGGGACATGTGATTGCGGAGAATGAGGCGAAGAGGAAAACTAAAACAACGGTTTAAATCTGTGAAATACATCAGCTCGGTATATTGTTGCACAGAGATATAGCCTTGGTGTAAATTGGAATACCGAAAAAAATTGAATAAAAATTAACAATGAAAAAAAGAAGAAATATAGCCGCAGGCAACTGGAAAATGAACCTTACCTACAAAGAAGGTCGCCTCCTTGCCCGCAAAATAGTGGACGGTACCGGTCGCAGTGACGTCACGGTCATTTTGGGTGTACCCGCCATTCATTTGAAAGCCATGGAAAGCATTCTCGGCGGAGTGTCCAATTTTAAGACGGCGGCGCAAAACTGTCACCACGAAGAAAAGGGCGCTTACACGGGTGAGTTATCCGCCGCGCAACTCAAATCCGTCGGTACCGACTGCGTCATTTTAGGACACAGCGAACGCCGCGAGTACTTCAACGAAGACGCCGAACTGTTAGCCAAAAAAGTCGATATCGTCCTTAAACACGGCATGGAACCTATCTTTTGCTGCGGCGAAAAATTGGACATCCGAGAAAAAGGGACGCACGTCGAGTTGGTCAGCAAGCAAGTCAAAGACGCGCTTTTCCACCTGACCGACGAGCAATTTCGCAAAGTCGTCATTGCCTATGAACCTGTGTGGGCCATCGGTACGGGCAAAACCGCCTCGCCCGCACAGGCACAGGATATGCACAAAGCCATCCGCGACCTCATCCGCGAAAAGTACGGCGAAGAAACGGCTAACCTCACCTCTATCCTCTACGGCGGCAGCGTCAAACCCGCTAACGCCGAAGAAATCTTCTCGCAGCCGGATGTGGACGGCGGCTTGGTCGGCGGGGCTTCTTTGAAGGCAGGAGATTTTACGAAGATTATTAAAGCGTTTTGAGTTGGTTGATGGTTGGTAGTTGGTGGATGTGTGCGATTTTCACTTTTGCGTTTAGTGGTTAAACGGACTTTTCGACCGTTCCGACTGAAAACAAATCCCTTCTATACAATAAAAGCCTTTACGAAATCACATTCGTAAAGGCTTTTTCTTTGTTCTCAACACCGATTCAAACCGTTTTTTTGCTTGATGTTACTAGTAAGATACTTGTGGCTTTAATAACCGCCGGCTTTAGCCGGTCGTAAAAAAAAGGTATCATGAGTTAGTAGCAATTTCCCATTTCAGCAAAAAACTTCGTTTTTTAGACGACTTGAAAGTCGCTGTTACTGAAAACAAAAGCCCTCCCGAATTTCTCCGAGAGGGCTTCACAGTTGGGTTTTAACTGCCTTTCTATTTCAGCGTGTAAGAGAAACCTAAACCAAAGTTAATCCCGGTTTGGAAGCGGCTGAAAATGAAATCTTCGTCGCCGCCTTGCTCTAAGGACTGCAGGTAGGGACTGTTCAATAAGTTATTGACGGTAGCTTTCACGGTGGCATTACCGATTTTTTTGCGGAGCGCAATGTCGAGTTGTGCGCGACCGCGTTCGTAGGTATCGGGCGTTTCTTCGAGACCGACGTAGAGCAGTTGGTCGCCCAAAACATTCAAGGAAACCACACCATCTAAACCTAATGCCTTATTGTCGTAGATCAAGGATGTGTTGATGATGTACTCCGGCTGACCGATGAACGGACGCTCGCGCTCGAAGGCTACATCGGTAAAATCGAGGGCATCCATGCGAGAAATGATGTACGAGAAGTTACCCGAGACTTTAAAATCCTGCAAGCCGGGCACGAAACCAAGGCTTTTGCGCACTTCAAATTCGGCACCGTACAACTCCGCGCTTTCGGGGTTGCCGTACTGGATTTCACGACCCAATTTATCACGGAAACCCGCCGCAATCGGATCTTTGAAATCTTTGTAGTAAGCACTGAAAGCAATCAATTCGCCCGACGCCGGGTAGAGTTCCCAACGCAAGTCGTAGTTAGAAATGTTCGTGCGCTGCAAGTCCGGATTACCGAAGTATGTCAACAACAACAACGGGTCGAAAGAAGCAAACGGCGTAATTTCACGCATATTCGGACGGGCAACGGTGCGCGAGTAAACGGCACGCAAATTCATTCTCTCCGAGATTTTGTAAATTAAAGATGCGGAAGGCAAAAAGTCCGCCACGTCGATAACGCCGTTCTGCGCGGAAGTATCGGCACTTTCGACTAAGTAATCCGTCTTCTCAAAACGCACTCCGCCGACAAATTTCAACGGCTCGAAAATGTTAATCGTCGCCATACCGTAAGCCGCCGCTACATCCGCAGAGCCGCTGTAAATATTACGCAACTGCGAAACGTCGGTGATGTAATTCGCTAAAATCACCCCGCCTCGATCCGACTGACCGATAACGCCCATATTTTCGGGGGCGAGGTAAGCATCGAGGTCGGCAAAACCGATTTCGCCGTTCGCCGCACGCTCCTCATCAATCATTAAGCGTTGCGTCTCACCGGTATTTTCTTCCACTTGGAAACGGTATTCCTGAAATTCGCGGTCTTTTTGCGTGATATAAGTACCGAATTTCAGCTTGTTATCCGTGTCTTTAATCGGTATGGTAATATCCAGTTTATAATCCATCTGTACATCTTCCAAGTTACGGAAGAAGTGGAAAGGACGCTGAATATTGGAGGCGGGTATGGTGACATCACCGAAGTCAGAGTTGTATTGGTATTCAAAATAACGGGTGTCCGGCTCGCGCATAAAGCTGTTGGTACGACCGACTTTCCAGTCTAATTTGATGTTATTTTCGGTCAAAACGTGTTCACCGCCGAGTTGATAGGCAATCAATTCGCGCTCGTTGTAAGTCAAGGAAGTACCTCGGTAAAAATCGGGTGCGATGATATTATCCGGACGCTCACCCGCTGCCTCACGGCTGATTTTATCGGCGGTGCGGTTGTAAATGGTCGTAAAATTAATCTCTTGACCGCGACCGAATTTGTAAGCTAAACCCGCCAGACCGTTAAGGGTCGGGCTTTCCGTACTTTGTGTGACATCGAGGTCGCCGCGATTTTGCAGACCGTTAGCGGCATTAAGCAGTCGCCAATTTTGGCGCGTCAGGTCGGGCAGGTGCGTAAATTCACGCTTAAAGCTGCCGGCAAGAATAACCCCGAAAGGATTGTCACCGATGCTGTAACGATTACCGAAGGCAAAACCCAAGTTATGATTAACGGGTGTCGAGGTTCTTGTCGGTTGAAACTTATTACTCAACTCGCTCACCGCTCTGTCCTGCAAGCGTCCGATTTCCTGCCCGTCGAAGCGTTCGTTTACGCGCTCGGCTACAAAAGGGGTATTGTTGTCAAAGTAAAACTCGTTATCAGGATTAGCATTTGCGTCGATGATAAATTGCGGCAACGGACGGTTGTTACTGCCGAAACCCCACTTATCGCTGCTGCCCTCGTCCACGGTCAAAAAGTCGTCAATTAGGTTGCTTTGTGAGTTATAAGAAGCTGAAGTGCTGATAGTCAGCGAGTACTGCTCGGGGATGGATTTTGTTTTCAAATTAACCGCGCCGCCCGTAAATGTACCGGGTTGGTCGGGCGTAAAGGTCTTTGCCGTCACGATATTTTCCAAAAGGTTGGCGGGGATTAAATCCAACTGCGCACCGTTGCGGTAAGGATCCGAACTCGGCATTATCAAGCCGTTCAACTGTGACAGAGAATAACGGTCGCCGAGACCGCGAATGAAAATGTATTTGCCGCCCTGCACGGTCGCGCCGGTCACTTTTTTCATAGCACCCGCCGCGTCGCCTACGCTGAAACGGCTCATTTCTTCAGAAGAGATGGCATCCTGAATTTTATCGGCTTTGCGCTGCTGCACCAAAAGGGCGACTTCCGTGCGTTCGATTTTTTCGGCTTTGACGACGACCTCTTCCAATATCTGCGCGTCTTCCGTCATGGTAAAATCGAGGTAAGTCACTTCTTTGTCTTTGACGACCACACTTTCCATTTTTTTGGTCGGGTAGCCCACGTAAGAGGCAACCACGGTGTAGGTGCCGGGTTCGACTTCGAGAATAAATTTTCCGTCAAAATCCGTGTCCGTTCCCGTCGTTGTTCCTTCGATGGAAACATTGGCAAACATCAAAGGCTCCCCCGAATCACCGTCAATCATGGTGCCGGTAATCGTGCCCTGCGCGGCAAGTGTAAAGACACCGAGAAGACAGACGAAAAGAATAGATATTTTTTTCATTTTACAGTTTTTATCATCCGATTTTCAAAAAAAATCGGATTCATTAGTCAGCGTGAAAATTAAGAGATGTAAAAAGAAAGGGAATTAGGAAAGCAAAATATTTATTACTAAATTGACTTTACGACGAACGAATAAATTTAAAGTAACAAAATAAAAGCAAATATTCAAAATTAAATTCTGAAATCGTATTTAATCTTGACTTTCGCTTTATCTGCCGCAAAGGTAAATGAGCTATGTTACCTGTATGTAAATTTATCTTTAACGAATCCGCCGGAATCGATTCTTCTGCAACAAAAAAAGCAGCCGCCAATCACCACAAAACGGTAATTCACGGCTGCTCTTATACAGTCGGTTTATCTTAATAAATTACTTCTTCACAAATTTACGCACCGCAGTACCCGCTTCGGTTTCTACATTGATAATGTAAGTACCGGCAGTCAGATTAGCTACGTTCAATGTTACATTGTTGACACCTGCGTTGAGCTGACCCAATTTTTCGGAATAGACCAAACGACCGGTCAAGTCCGTCATTTGTACGGCAACTTCGGAAGTTGCGGTCAATTCAAAAGTAACGGTTGTCAGAGCAGCAGCCGGATTAGGCGTAACCGAGGCAGCCAAAGTGTTCAAATCTTGCGTGCTCGTGGTAGAACCCTCGCCGTCGTACAGGTAGTTATAAGAGTCCAAAGCAGTCCAACCGTGCGCCCAAGTTTGGCTGCCGGGTGCGCCGTAGCGGAATGCGCCACGGTAATTAGTATTCTCCGCCTCGCTGTCGTGCTGTGCTGCACCACCATAAGCAGCGGAAGAAAAACCAAACGGACGCGGGTCTAAATTGTTATCGGTAGTACGAGAAATACTCGCCAAGCCCGGGTCTTCCTGTGTATTACCGCCTGCCGCCAAAGCTGCGATAACCTGCGCTACATCGTCTTGCACATAAGTGCCGCCGCCGAAAGTGATATTGCCGGCAAAAGCAGAATTACCCGCCGCCAAGATGTCGATTGAAGAGTCTTCCACGCGGAAAGCGTAGCCCGAGGGTTGGTAGATGATGCTGTTCCACAGTTGCATAGAACCGGCTTCTTTCAAGCGCACACCGTCAGAGTTTGTATTAACTACTGCATTCGCACCGATGAAAGTTGCGTTATAAATTTCACCCGTTACCGCGTCTTCCACGCCGTCGTTACCGTCTTCCGAGCCGTCGTATTCGATAGCGTTGTCACCGAATGCGTCGTTGGTTTGACCGTGAATAGAGAAAATGTATTGCAGGTAGCCCGACCAGCTTTCATCAAAATCGAAAGAGTCGTCACCGCAAAAAGCAGCAACCAAGTAAGTTGCATTAACGGAACCGCCGAAAAACTCGAAACCGTCGTCTTTGTTCGCAAAAATTTCTACGTGGTCGATAGTCGTACCGTTACCGACACCACCGAGCGTCAGGCCGTTAATTTCATTATCCGCACCGATATCCGCACCGCCGTGGCGCAAAGAAAGGTATTGAATAGTACCCGAGTTGTCAGCTACATTCGTGCCGCCGTAAGTACTCAAAGGATTTTCGGGGTCGAGACCTTCGATTTGGTCGGTACCGCCGTCTTCACCGACGGGTGCGTTACCCAAAACAATTAAACCGCCCCACAATTGGTTATCGTCTTGACCGAGGTCAGTCGGGTCGTTCAAATCATCCAATTCCGCTGTCATAATAATCGGATTGTCTGCCGTACCGGTTGCGTTAATCATTGCGTCGCGTGCAATCACCAATACAGATGCTACGTCGTTGCTGTTGGTAGGGTTCGCTTTTCCGCGAATGACCGTACCTGCCTCGATGTTCAAAACACCGCCCGCTTCCAAGAATACCGCACCGTCGATGATGTATTCCGTATCGGCAGTCCAGTTGTAAGTTTCGTTAGTTATATCCGCGTTTGTGACAGTTTGAGTCTGTGCCGTCAAAGCGGAAACAAAAAAACAAAGGGTTAAAAAGGTAAAAACTTTTTTCATGTTTAAATTATTTTTTTCCGGCTCTTCAGTTAATTTTACAATCGAGCCGTATTAACAGTAGTGGTTAATTATGCCGCAAAGGTAGAAGCCCTGCGTTGTCTGTGAATTACCGAAATTTTAAGTTTATGTGAAGGGATGGCGGGAAGGGTTAACGTTAAATTTACACGAATTACGATGTACGAATTACGAATTACGATTGCTTGGAGGAGGTGGGATGCTTTGGTTTTTGATATGTTTTTCCGGTGGTTTCCTGTCATGTGTTTCTTTGAAAAGAAATCGAAGCTTTGTGTCTGTATTTGCAGTTCAAGAGAGGACTCCTATCGTAAAGACGTTGCACTACGACGTCTTGCTGTGAGAAAACCACGCAATCAATTAAAAAAATCTCATTCAGGCATAAAACGAAAGCCCCTCGTACATCGTAAATCGTACATCGTCAATCGCTCCCGTTGCACTGCGACTTCTTGCTGTGAGAAAACCACGCAATCAATTAAAAAATCTCATTCAGGCATAAAATGAAAACCCCTCGTACATCGTAATTCGTACATCGTCAATCGCTCCCGTTGCAATGCGATATGATGCTGTGAAAAAACGAAGCAACCAATTAAAAAATCTCATTCAGGCAAAAAACGAAAACCCCTCGTACATCGTAAATCGTACATCGTCAATCGCTCTCGTTGCAATGCGATATGATGCTGTGAAAAAACGAAGCAACCAATTAAAAATCTCATTCAGGCAAAAAACGAAAGCCCCTCGTACATCGTAATTCGTAAATCGTACATCGTAAATCATCTCTTACTAACCCGCAAAACCCGTTGCTCCTCCCCCGCTGTTATTTGTAGAAAATACAGACCGTCCGGGCGATTTTGCAATAAATCGAGGTTTTTATTATAATTGCCGCCGGCATCCGTTTCTAAATGAGTCGGCGGTGAGGCTTTGCCGGCAACATCAATGACCGTAACCGAAAAAGGCAGATACGGCTCGAACCGCAAACTTAAATTCAGCACACCCGCCGTCGGATTGGGAAAAACCCGCACGGCAAAATCTTTCTGCGCAACCTCTTCCGTCGCCGTCATACACGCCGGCGCAAACTCAGCAGCCGCCGAAAAACCGCCCTGCCCCGCTTGACACACGGCACTGATATTCATTTGATAATGCCCGCAATTTTCTAAATTTTCAATCGTCACCGTAGGACTTTCCGTAAAAATTTCCTCGGAGTAACTCAAATCCAATGCGCGGTAAGCAATCGCATACATCTCCGCTTCCGGTACTGCCTCCCACGTCAGCGTCGCCGTCGTGGCGGTAGAGTCGGTCTGCACGATATTTGTCGGCGGGGCGCAATCAGAATCCGCAGTACCGCCGGTCGAACCGAAAACTTCGGCGCAGTAGTCTTCCGTCTCGCCGTACACGTAGGTTTCGCAGGCGTGTTGCGGGTTTTCATCGTCCAAAAACTTCATGGAAATACGCAACCGCAGCGAGCCGGCCGGCAGGTCTTCGGGCAGCGCAATCGAGCCGTTGACGATACCGACGACGGACTCTTCGCTGTCGAAAAGCAGTTCGTTTTCACCAAAAATACCGTCTTGGTCGAGGTCTGCCCAAATTCGCCAGTATTCCGGATATTCGATAAATGTATAGCCCGGCACCAGGGTAAAATTTACCGTTTCGCCCGCATAAAGCGGAATAGTTTGGTCGGTAAAATCTCCGTAACCGCCGTCGTTTCCGCTGTTGTTATGATGCACTCCGAACAGCACGGCGTCGATAAATTCCGCGTCGGCAGTCAAGCCCTGCGCCGGGCAATAAGCCGCATCGGTACAAGTGCCGCAGCCGCCCGCTTGCAGAAATATACTCTCGCTCCACGCGCTTTCGCCGGTTGCGCAGATTGATTTTAGCTGAAACTCGACTTGAGTACAGGGCAGCGTGTCGTCAAAAAGAAAAGGCGCAGTCACCGCCGTCGCATTTTCTATCCATTCCTCATTTTCGGAATAGCGAAAGCGATAAAAAACCGAGCCCGTGCCCGCTTGCGTTTGCCAATTTATCGTAAATTCGGTAAAGCCGTCTGACTCCGCCGTAATCTCGGTCGGCGGCAGACAACAGCCGGCGGTAGTCGCCGTGTAGGTCGGCGAAATATAATCGGCACCCTGACATTGACTCACGAAATAATACTCGTATTCGGTGCACTCCGCCAAGCCCGTCACCGTGACCGGTGAGGTGACATCAGGGAGGGTAAAAAATTCCGAAACGCCGAGCGGACTGTAAAACAGATCCGTATTTTCTCCGCTGAAATCAAGAAAACTCAACGTCAGTTCCGTCGCATTTTCGGAAGTCGCACCACTGCCGACAGCCGGCTGACAGGGCGCACACAACGTCTGCGCAAACGATAAACTGTTACCGGCGTTGATACGACTGCCGGTCGAGACTTCGTTTGCCAAACCGGACGCATAATCACCGCCGGCATAAATCAAATCACGCACTATGCCGGCGGCAAATGTCGGGTCGTTATGTGCGATTGTCCCCAAATTTCCGCAGGGTAAAGCATATATCAAAGCCGCCAAACCGCTGACCGCCGGCGCGGCAAAGGAAGTACCCGAGCGCAGTCCGACGCCTTCGCCCTGCGCCAATGTCCACACGTTTTCGCCCGGCGCGGCAATATCGACGTGGGTGCTGCCGTGACCCGAAAAATTGCGCACATCGTCGTGGTCGGTCGCCGTGACACTGATAAGCCAGGGGCTGTCGCAGGTCGTCGGCAAATCACCGACAGCATCAACGTTTACATTTTGGTTGGTCGTTGCCGCCACGCTCAAGATGCCGGCTTCACCGAGAATATCGAAATAAGCACACCACAGCGGCGCGTCTTCCGGATTGCCGCCGTCGATGCCGAAACTCGTATTGGTCACGGTCACAAAGGCACCCGCCGCCCCGTCGGTTTCCTGATAAATTTGTCGTTGCGTCAAGGCGTAATCGTAGCCCTCGATGATTTCCGCTTCGGTGCCGCCGCTCGCCAAAATTGCCATAATTTTTACGTTCCAATTCAAGCCCGTCAGTCCCGTACCGTTATTGCCGACCGCGCCCGCTATGCCCGCTACCGCCGTGCCGTGCGAGCCGATACCGAGGTTATCCGCTTCCGAAAAAACATTCCAACCGCGGTAGTCGTCGATAAAGCCGTTCATGTCGTCGTCGATGCCGTTATCGGGAATTTCCGCGTAATTTTTCCACATATTCGCCGCCAAATCCGGGTGAAAAATTTCCATGCCGTCGTCGATGACCGCAATCACGATTGTATCACCCTGCGCCGTCAATCCGCCCGTCGTGATGTCCCAAGCCGTCTCCGCGTCCGTATCGCTGCCGGGGCTGCCGCCGCTTTGCCCCGAGTTATTCCACTGCCATTGCAAGCCGTAAAAAGGATCGTCGGGTGCAGTGCGTCGCTGCGCAAAATGATTGAATTGTGCAGCCTGTACGGGCGTTTGCAGGCGAACGTGTGCGAGAAAATCGCTTTCGTTTACTTCCGTCCAATCAAAGGTAAAGCGGTAAATCAGCGCAGACCGGGACAATTTGCCGGCGGATTGAAAAACGGTATTTTTATCGGAAAAATTTTGCAGAGAAGCGGTAAAAGACTTGAGGTCGGTATCGTCGGTGAGGTGAATGAGCAACTCCCCCTGCACCCGCGTCAAGGGCTGTGCAAGGCTGCTTTGCAGAGAAACCAAGCAAAAAAACAGGCAGTTAAAAAGCAGCTTTTTCATTCCGAACAAAGGTACGGGAATTTGTTTTCGGGAATGAAAGTTTCGGAAAAGTTGACGGAGGATAGACAGTTTTTTTTGATGATGGACGGTGGACGATAAGACGGTGGACGGGGGAAATTTTTTACGCTGATTTTTTATGATTTGATATGATTTTCGCTGATTAGGAAAGAGAGTCCGAGCATTTATTTCATATTTGAAAATACAGACGTTCCTCCGATTCGCAGGGTTGTTTGGTTCTAAAGTTCAGCGCACCGGAGCACAAGTCGCTCCCGGTAGGGTTCCCCCGATTCGGGGGCGGAGGGGGCTGAAGACGCGCGTCTCTACTCGTCTTCAGCCCCCTAACCCCCGAATCGGGGGGACTTTCTGCGCTCCTGATTTTATGGTAAACAGAACTAATCAACCCTGCCCAATGGGAGAACTTGCTGCGTGACTAATTTTACGGATATAATTGAGAACCCATCAACCCTTCATCCCCTACCTTACCAAAGTCACATCTCCCCTAATCACCTCCGTCCGTCCGTCAACGAAAAGTACCCGCGCCGTGTAAACAAAAACCGCGTTGTTCATGCGTTCTTCGCGCATCCGACCGTTCCAACCGAGGTTGGGGTCATTGGGGGCGAAGTCCTCATTTTGGAAAACCAAATTGCCCCAACGGTCGAAAATCATCAGACTTTGGATGCTGAGAACTTGCCTTGCGTCTGCGTAAATGGTGAACGCGTCGTTAATGCCGTCGTCGTTCGGACTGAAAGCATTTGGGACGTAAATACGAGCTTCGCGGTTGACGGTAATCAGAATGTCGTCACTGACCGAGCAGCCGAGACTGTCCTGCAAAAACAAAGTGTAAACCGTTGACTCCGAGGGACTTGCAAGTACGGTAGTCGTCGTGTCGTTGTCGAGCGAGTCGGTCGGCGTCCAACGCAGGATTTCAAAGTCAAAAAGATTTGTGGCGGCGTCGATGAGGTAACTTTCACCCTGCAAAATCTCTTGGTCGTCGCCCAAAAAGAGGAAAGGCGCGTCGGCGGCGGGTACGTTGACGGTCTGACTGCCGAAACCGTCCGCGCTGCCCGTAATGCCGACTTCGTAATTGCCGGCGGAGAAGCCCGTCAGCACAATCGGAAAGTTGCTGAACGTACCGCGATTTTCACCGTCAACGGTGACAATGAAAGGCGGCGTACCGTTAAAAATCGTGTCGATGACGATGTTGCCGTTGTTGTCGCTGAAGCAATCGGTCTCAAAACCGGTCGCGGAAAAATCAATCGAAAAAGTCAGATTGACCGTCACGATACTGTCGCAACCCGTGACCGCCGCGCCGGGCAATGTCACCGTTCCCGACGGATTGTCGAGGTCAAAAACGGTCGTGCCGACGGTAACGGACTCGCCGGGTTCTAAGTTGATTTCCAACGTACCCGTAGTCGGCGGCGTGAAGGTCGCATTCATGGTCAAAATACTGTCGCAACCGTTAAACGCCGCATTTTCAAAAGTGAAAACCGCCGTCGAATTAGCTTCGTTTAAAGTCGTACCGTTGATGACGACGCTTTCACCGGTGCAAAGTACAGTGTCTAAAGTGCCGAAGGTATTTTCTAAAAAGGTCAAACTGACCACGGCAATACTATCGCAGCCGGCGGCGGAAGGTACGTCGAGAATTTGCGTACCCGTCGGATTGTCCGCGTCGTAGGTTTCGCCTTCGATTTGCAGACTTTCGCCGGGACAAAGGGTTTGGTTGATTTCCGCGACGGCGGGTGCGTAAAAACTCGTGCTGACATTCACAATCGAGTCGCAGCCGAGGTAAGAACCGTTCTCGAAAAGTTCGGTACCCGTCAGATTATCCGCGCCGTATTCGGTGCCGTTAATGATTTCGGTTTCGCCTTCGCAAAGCAACAAATCAAGGTCGTTTACGACGCTTTCGACGAAAGTTAAAGCGACATTCACCGTCGAGTCGCAGCCGTTAAAACTACCGTTTTCAAACAGCACGCTACCCGTCGGATTGCTCTCGTCAAAAATTTCGTCGCCGACTTCCAAACTGCCGCCGGTGCACAACATTTGTGTCAAATCGGTCACGGGATTTTCGTAAAAACCGAGCGTAACATTGACCGTCGAGTCACAACCGTTGAAAGATGCGTCGTCGAGGATAACGGTGCCGGTCGGGTTGTTAACGTCAAAAATTTCGCCGTCAATAATAAAGTTTTCACCCTCGCAGACAAACGGATTTATGTCGGCAACGGCAGGCGCGAAAAATTCTAAATCGACCTCCACAATAGAGTCGCAACCGAGAAAACTTCCGTTTTCAAAAATCACCAGACCCGTCGGATTATCGATGTCGAAAATTTCGGTATCGACCGTAAAAACAGCGTCGGGACAGTAGATGCCGTCGAGGTTGAAAATGATTTCATCGAAAAATTGCACCGTGACGTTGACCGTCGAGTCGCAGCCGTTGAAGGAAGCGTTTTCTAAAATTGCCGGACCGCTCGGATTGTCCGCGTCGAAGATTTGACCGCCGATTTCGACGCTGCCGCCCTCGCACAAATCGACGGTCGTGCTGCCGACGGCGGGCGGGTAGAAGAATAAATTGACAAAAATCGTTGAGTCGCAACCGAGGTAGGACGCATCGTCTAAAGTCAGGCTGCCCGACAGATTATCAGCGTCGTAAGTCGTGCCGTTGATGACCGCGCTGCCGCCTTCGCAAACAAAAGTGTCGATTTGTGAAAAGACCTCATCGCCGAAAGTCAAAGTGACATTGACCAAGGAATCGCAGCCTAAGAAACTCGCATCGGGCAAAAGAACGGAGCCGCTCGGGTTATCTTCATCGAAGATTTCGCCGCCGAGTTCGAGACTGCCTCCGGGGCAAAGAGCTTGCATTAAATCGCCTTCCGGCTGCGGGTAAAAATCTAAGGTGACATTCACCAAAGAGTCGCAACCTAAGAAACTCGCGTCGGGTAAAAGGACGCTGCCGCTCGTGTTGTCCGCGTCGAAAGTTTCGCCCTCGAAAGTAAAGGAGTCGCCTTGACAAATTATCGTGTCTAAATCGCCTTCCGGCTGCGGGTAAAAATCTAAGGTGACATTCACTAAAGAATCGCAACCTAAGAAACTCGCGTCGGATAAAAGAACGCTGCCGCTCGTGTTGTCCGCGTCGAAAGTTTCGCCTTCAAAAGTAAAAGAATCACCTTGACAAATTATCGTGTCTAAATCGCCTTCCGGCTGCGGGTAAAAGTCTAAGGTGACATTTACCAAAGAATCGCAACCTAAGAAACTTGCTTCGGGTAAAAGGACGCTGCCGGTCAGATTATCCGCGTCGAAAGTTTCGCCTTCAAAAGTAAAAGAATCACCTTGACAAATTATCGTGTCTAAATCGCCTTCCGGCTGCGGGTAAAAGTCTAAGGTGACATTTACTAAAGAATCGCAACCTAAGAAACTTGCGTCGGTGAGAAGAACGCTGCCGCTTGTGTTGTCTGCGTCAAAGGTTTCGCCCTCGAAAGTAAAGGAGTCGCCTTGACAAATTATCGTGTCTAAATCGCCTTCCGGCTGCGGGTAAAAATCCAACGTGACATTCACCAAAGAGTCGCAACCTAAGAAACTCGCGTCGGGTAAAAGAACGCTGCCGGTCAGGTTGTCCGCGTCGAAAGTTTCGCCTTCAAAGGAAAAAGAATCGCCTTCGCAGACTACGGGGTTGAAATCGCCTTCGGGCTGCGGCACAAATTCCAATGCTACCGTAACCAAGCTGTCGCAACCGATTGCATTTTGCAAAGTCACCTCACCGGTCGGATTATCCGCGTCGAAAATTTGCCCGCCCAATTCAAAAGTATCACCCGTGCAAAGCATCGGCATCGTCGCCGAAGTATCGGGCGCAGCGACAAATAAATCGGTGATAACCGCCTGTGGGTCAGCGGTATAAATCTCCAGACAACCGGGGTTCATCAGCGAAACGGGGTAAAATTCAATCGACTCCCCTTCCGCTAAATCGTAGTCTTCCGGGCAGATTTGAATAATTAAAAATTCATCGTTCGTATTATAAGGTGACGTGACGCCCTGAATGGCAAGGTCGAGACTGTAAGGCCCGCCGCCGCTGAAATTATATTGCAAATCGTAGCAATCTCCTTCGCAAATCGTGGTGTCCTGCGGTACGGGTTCGAGGAAGGGCGGGTCGTACCAGACCACGGGCACCCCCGGCGAAACGCTCAAACAGAAGTCATCCAAATTGACATTGCCGGTGCCGTCGTCCATGCCGACGATGGCGGAAATGTAGTAAGTTTGCCCCGAAACGTAACCGTCCGGCGCGCCGAAAGTCGGGTCGTCGCTGATGTCGAAAACGGTTCCCAAAAATTGATTGGGTAAATCGTGCAGCGCATATTGCAAAATGTCGCCGAATTGAAAAATCGGGTCTTCATCGACCACCGCCGTAATTTCTTCGTCAAAACAGGCATTTAAAATCGGGAAAACGTCCAATTCGCCGGCGTCGTTGAAGCAGTTGCAGTTGGTAAAAAGAGCCACCTCGACCTCGCAGCCGTTGGCATCTTCCACGACGTAAACCGTGAAAGTCTCGTTGGGAATGTCATCGGTCGTGACAAAACTGCCGAGAATGCTGCCCGCGCCCGAGGTCAGCGCGTAAGGAGGCGTACCGCCGGTAATTTGAAAAGTAGCGAAATAAGTGGAATTATCGTCGCTGCAATTATAGTTAATGTTTTCGAGCATCAGCAGCGGCGAAGGGGAAATCGTCACACTGTTGGGCGTATTGACGATACCCGGACAGGTTTGCGTACCGACACTCGACAGCGTGTAGGTCGTCTCGGTCGTCGGGCAGACCGTGTAGGTAAAACTGTCTTCGAAGGTCGTAAATTCATCGTCTTCACCGTTGCTGCCCGTGATTTCAAAAGTCACGTTGCCGATGCCGTCCAATTCAATGACAAAATCCACGCAATCTTCGCCGCAAATCGACTGACTCATACCGATAAGTGTGGCATTGGATTGGTCCCAAATCACCGGCTGCCCTTCGGTAATTACCAAACAGGGGTCGTCCAAGTCCACGTTGCCCGTGCCGTCGTCATTACCGGCTATCGCCGAAATGTAGTATATCACATTCGGCTCCAACACCGCCGCATCCCAAGCAAAAGTCGGGGTATTATTGGTAAAAAAGACCTCGCCCAAAGTCTCGTCGGGGGTGCTGTGCAGGATAAATTGCACGATGTCGTCGTCGTCCAAAACCTCGTCGGTGTCGTCGTAAAAACCGGTGACCGGACTGCCGACACAATTAGTTATCGGGTCTTGTTCCATGTCACCGAGCACGGTCGTACATTCAAATTCGCAGCCTTCCGCGCCCTCGATGATGACGGTATTACAGCCGTTAGCGTCCGATATTTCAAAGAAATAAGTGCTTTCGTCCATAATCGGAACGGAGGTAAACACATTTGCCGAAAAATTACCGCCCGTGCCTACCACATTAAAAGGTTCCGTACCGGTGAGCGCGAAAGTGTATTGATAAGACGTATTATCATCGGCACAAATAAAGTCCTCGCTATTGACTGCTACCTCGGGCGCGGCGTTTATCGTCGCTTCGTCGTTCACATTTTCAACAGTACAAGCTCCGGCGGAAATTTCCGTCAGCACCACGGTCGTCGTTGCGTTTACGGTAATATCGACGCTTGCGGAATTGCTGTTTGTCGTTTGATTAACCGGCGTATTTCCGTTGACGGTATAGCTGAAAGCAAAAGGCGGCGTACCCGTAAAATTAAAAGTCACCATCGCATCCTCTCCCGCACAAACCGCGTCGGGCGCGCTGACTGTACCCGTCGGGGCTTCCGTCCACATTACGGGTGTACCGGCGGCTACGCTGAGGCAATCATCAGCGAAATCCGCATTTCCGCTGCCGTCGTTATTGCCGGCTACCGCCGAAATGTAGTACACCGTGCCCGTCGTCAAAAAGCCGCTTTGCGCAAAAGTCGGCGTCGGGCTGTAAATATTCGGATTGCTCAAAGCGGGATTTGGTGAGGTATGAATAATGTAGCCCAAAATGTCATCGCTTTCCAAATCTTCGTCGCCGTTCGGCAGTCCGGTCGCGGGTTCTCCTTCACAAAACATCAGCGGCGGATTGGGAATTGTCATCGTACCCGAGTCGGTAAAGCAGTCGCAGTCGTTGTTATCGGCGACCGAAACCGGGCCGCAGTTATTCGCATCGTCGATGATAAAATTGTAAGCCGTGCCGCTCGGAATCGGGTCGGAAGTGTAGGTATTTCCGGAAATACCGTCCGTGCTGCCGTTGACGGTGTAAGGGGCGGTGCCGCCGGTAATTTCAAAAACCACCGTGTATTCCAAGCCGTTGCAATCGTCGGAAATCAGCGTAAAATCGGGTGCTTCGCTGACCGTCACGACCGCAGGACCACCGAGTATCGTACCCGTACAAGTGCCGGACGCGACCGACTCCAAAGAGTAAACGGTGGTCTCGGTCGGTGCGACTTGCAGGATAAACGGATTGTCGGAAGTGGTCTGCGCAGCTTGTGGTGTGCCGTTGAGATTATACACAAAGGTAAACGGCGCATTTCCCGTAAAAAAGATTTCCAAATTGTAAGTCTCGCCGCTGCAAATCGTACCGTCGGCAATAATTTCCGCATTCGGTGCGGGGCTGACCGTCACCTCTGCACTGCTGCTGACCGTGCCCTCGCAACCGGCATCTTCGTAGCTGAACAAGGTGTAAGTCGAAGTATTCCCGGGGCTGACATTGAGAATGTAAGGGTTGTCATTGGTCGTAATCGGAGGCTGTGCGATATTGTCAATACGATAGACAAAAGTGTGCGGCGCATTACCCGTAAAGTCGATTTGAATATCCGCATTTTCACCCGCGCAAATTGTCGCATCACCACTGATAACGGCTTGCGGAGCGGGATTGACGGTGACATCGACCTCGCCGTCCACAGCAAAATCACAGCCGCCTGCACTCGCATTGAGCAGCGTATATTCTGCGTTAAATGCGGGCATGACGTCGATGGTCGTGACCGCGTTCGGATTGTTGGTAAAATTTAGGGGACTGCCGCCGTTGGTGAGCAACACAAAATTAAAGGGCGCGGTGCCGCTGTCGAAAGTGACGGTGAGAGTGAGGGTTTCGCCTTGGCAAATGTTGTCGTTGCCGGAAATGGTGGCAGTGCCGGTACTCGTGATAGTGAAATTTTCGCTGTGATTAACCGCTCCGACACAACCGCCGCTGCTGACTTGCAGAAGGGTAAATGTGGTATTTTCGGACACATTCGGTACAGTTACCGTTTCACCGTTAACGACACTAAATACTTGAGTAGTCGTAGCGGTGTTCGTAATTTCCACGGTCACATCGTACGTTGCGGTACCCGGAAGGGTGAAAGTCAAATCCACATCCGAACTGCCGCAGGCCTCGGTCGGACTGATGATTAAACCGGTATTGGCTTGATTAGGTCCGTCTTCTACAGTCAGAGTAATCGGCACGGGGTCGGACAGGCAGCCGGTTGTAAAGTCATTGACAACAGCATATATGACGGTAGTCGAGGTTGTAAAGGGATTGCTGTTGATGAAGCCCGTACCGTCGCTGTTTAGGTAAAAATCTACACCGGTACCCGGTTGATTATTGACATCGGGTATAATTGCCGTCAAATCAAAAGCAGCCGTCCCCGTACCGTCATCGCACGCCGAGGCGGAAGCAGCATTTGCCGGAGGCGCATTAATAATGTTCAAAGTAACCGTACCGGGTGTGCCGGGGCATTGCGGATTATTGCTGTCACCGACCAAGGCAAACACCTGACCGCCGTTTGCACTTTCAAAATTTGTAGGATTACCAACGGGATTATTGGTGGTCGGGTCGAGGTAATAAACCACACTTTCGCCCGAGTTGCCGTTCACCATATTGTCTGCCTCGGTGAGGTCAAAAAATGCCGTACTCGAGGAGGAACAAGCGAACAGATCAGCCGGCATACCGTCAACGGGGCAAATGACATTAAATCCGAAAGATGAAGTAAAAGTCTGCGGACAACCCGGCGTCAGAGGATTGACAATGCCGGTAATGTTTGGTGTCTGACCGCAAGAAGTATCGTCGATAGTGTAGCTGAAATCATTGACGGTAGCAGGGGTATCGTTATCGGGCGGCGGCACAGTCTCGACGGCAGGACTGACACATCCGTTATTAGTGTAAGTATTATTGCCGAACTCATCTACAATCACAAAATCGCCGTTGGAACCTGAAAGACCGGGCGCATCCGTATCGTGTAACCAAAGTGTATTACAACAAGAAAGACCGATATTAAACTCTCTGATACCGCTGCTCGAGGCATTGGAAAGGGCTCCCGCGCCTCGATCGCAATCGCTTTGCATAACGTATGCAGTCTGACCGGTTGCACAAAACGCGGATAAATCCATATTAAATGTTTGTCCTGCACTCGGAAAGAAAATCACAACAGCACTTGCAGGCACTTCATCTCCCGGTCCGACTGCTACAAAAGTACCGCCGCAACCCGGGTCGGAAGTGAGATTTGCCATCAAGGTCGGATTAGGGAATTGCCAGTTACACCCCTCGCCGGTATTGATATCGTCGTTAAAAGGAGGCATGTTATTATTCTGAAAAGGAAAGTCCACGTAAAAATCATTGACAGCAAAACCGCCTCCGCTGTTTATCAGCATAAATTCATTATCAGCCTCCCCGCCGCCGCCTTCTACACAAGCATCGATGAGAGCACCTACCACAGTCGGACAGGGCATACAAGGTGTGATAGTCGTACTGCTGCCGCCCTCAATGTCCGAACTGCCGATGAATGTACCGCCGCCGTTGTAGGGGTTGTAATTTCCGTCACCGATGTACCAATCGATAGTACCGCCGTCGGGCAAATTTTCTCCCTCTACCGAAAAGGTTATCATATCCCCTTCGCAAACCTCTCCGCCGGGCAGGTCACTGTTGGACACAGTAATGGTCGGGCACTGTGCCGACAGAGAAAAAGCTGTAATAAAAAGCAAGGATATTAAAAGTAAAAAACGCGATAACGTTTGACTCATATCAAATCTTTGTGGGTAGTGTTTGTTGTGAAAATTCGGGGATATTCAGCACAGCGAAAGGCGGCGCAAAGATACAACTCTAAGGTACACCGACCGGTCATTGTTTATTAAGACGATGTAAATTTTTGCAATATGAACCCTTTGCGACTTTTTGCGGTTAAGGAGAATTATCGGGCGGGTATTTTGAGAAAAGAGTCGGCAAAGGCGCGATTCGCTGCCGGAAATTGTAATTTTGCGGTTTTTGGTGTGTGGCTTCAGCCCCCTAACCCCCGAATCGGGGGAACTTTCTCCGGGCTTGGGTTTGCGGTAAGTCTTGAATTTTTCGGTTCTTTCCTTCTGAAAAATCACGAAATTTAAGTTTACCCGTTTTGAAAATGAATGTAAATTCATAACGAATCTGAGGTTTGAAATTAGATGCTCCGGGGGTCGGGGGGTCTTTGAATACGGCTCTAAAACCCCTAACCTCCGCGACTAAAGTCGGGACAGGCCGGAGCGGGGAACTTTCTCCGGGCTTGGGTTTGCGGTAAGTCTTGAATTTTTCGGTTCTTTCCTTCTGAAAAATCACGAAATTTAAGTTTACCCGTTTTGAAAATGAATGTAAATTCATAACGAATCTGAGGTTTGAAATTAGATGCTCCGGGGGTCGGGGGGTCTTTGAATACGGCTCTAAAACCCCTAACCTCCGCGACTAAAGTCGGGACAGGCCGGAGCGGGGAACTTTCTCCGGGCTTGGGTTTGCGGTAAGTCTTGAATTTTTCGGTTCTTTCCTTCTGAAAAATCACGAAATTTAAGTTTACCCGTTTTGAAAATGAATGTAAATTCATAACGAATCTGAGGTTTGAAATTAGATGCTCCGGGGGTCGGGGGGTCTTTGAATACGGCTCTAAAACCCCTAACCTCCGCGACTAAAGTCGGGACAGGCCGGAGCGGGGAACTTTCTCCGGGCTTGGGTTTGCGGTAAGTCTTGAATTTTTCGGTTCTTTCCTTCTGAAAAATCACGAAATTTAAGTTTACCCGTTTTAAAAACGAATGTAAATTCATAACGAATTTAAATTTTGAAGATAGATACTCCCCCGCTCCGGGGGTCGGGGGGTCTTCAATACGAATTTTCCCCCGAAAAGAAAACTACAACAATTAAGAGGTAGCAAGTGACATCCCACCAACTACCAACCATCAACTATCAACCATATCATGACCGAACAAGAACTCGTCAGAAGAAAAAATCTGGAAAAAATTACCGAACTCGGCTTTAATGCTTTTCCCGCCGAGCAATTTAAAGTCGATTTTAAAACGACCGACTATACGACTGCGGACTATCATAAATCTTTGGCAAATAAGCTGGAAGAAATCAAAGGTATTGGTGCCGCCGGTGCGGAAAAACTGCGGGATGCACTGTTTGCCAAACGCTTTCGTGCGTCCGAGATTTTGAAAGACGAGGATTTGGTAAAAGAATTAAACCTGTCGGAAAATGTGGAATTCGACGCGGGCGTAAAGCGTGAGCCGCAAACTTTGGAGGCGTTTTTGGCAACGGTTAAAACCGAGGCTCTCGGGGATTATGCACCCGACGAGCGCGGACAGGTACAAATTGCGGGTCGCTTTATGGGACAGCGCGGACCCTTTGCAAAGCTGCAGGATATGCACGGACGCATTCAGCTTTATATCGGTAAAAAAGACCTCGGCAGCAACGAAGAAGAGCAGGAAAAATATAAAAAACTCGTCAAACTGTTGGACATCGGTGACTTTATCGGCGTAAAGGGCGAGTTGTTCTCGACGGGAACGGGCGAGGTGTCTTTGCACGTGCGCGAGTTGACCTTTTTGAGTAAATCTTTGCGCCCGCTGCCGATTGTCAAGGTCGATAAGGAAGGCAACAAATACGATGAATTTACCGACCCGGAACTCCGCTATCGTCAACGCTACGTGGACTTGGTCGTCAATCCGTCGGTGCGCGATATTTTCGTAAAGCGCAGCAAAATCATCTCTTCCATGCGCCGCTTTTTCGATGCGAAAGGCTGGTTGGAAGTAGAAACACCGGTGTTGCAACCGATACACGGCGGCGCGGCGGCACGCCCGTTTGCGACGCACCACAATGCGCTCGACACGCCGTTGTACATGCGCATTGCGAATGAACTTTACCTGAAAAAATTGATTGTCGGTGGCTTTGAAGGGGTTTATGAAATCGGGAAAATGTTTCGCAACGAAGGGATGGACAGAACGCACAACCCGGAGTTTACGAGTATGGAAATTTACGTTGCCTACAAAGATTACGAGTGGATGATGGAAATGACCGAGCAGTGCATCGAGCAAATCGCCCGCGACGTGAACGGCAGCACGGAGGTGACTTACGGCGGTAAAACCATCGACTTTGCCGGTCCCTACACCCGCATGACAATGGCGGAAAGTATCAAAAAATATACGGACATCGACATCGCCGGCATGGACGAAACTGCCCTGCGTGAGGTCTGTAAAAAACTGCACATCGGCGTCGATAAAAGCATGGGTAAGGGCAAACTCATCGACGAAATCTTCGGTGAGAAGGTCGAAGCCAATTTGATACAGCCGACCTACATTACCGATTACCCGATTGAAATGACACCGCTGGCGAAAAAGCACCGCAGCTCGGAAGGCTTGGTAGAACGTTTTGAACTCTTCGTCAACGGCAAAGAAATCGCCAACGCTTACTCGGAGTTAAACGACCCGATCGACCAACGGCAACGCTTTGTTGACCAACTCGAACTCGCCAAACGCGGCGACGACGAGGCAATGGTGCTCGACGAAGACTTCCTCCGCGCCCTCGAATACGGTATGCCGCCGACCTCGGGTCTGGGCATCGGTATCGACCGGCTGACTATGTTGCTGACGGGACAGCACTCGATACAAGAGGTGTTGTTTTTTCCGCAGATGAAACCGGAGGTTAATTGATGGTTGGTGGTTGATAGTTGCCTGTGTTTCTAATGCCGAGTAAATCATGAGGATTTCGTGTGCATGACAAATTATCAGGGACAAATTGCGGACTTTGTAGAGACGTGGCATTGCCACGTCTTCTTAGGCAAAACACTCTGTTTTATGGCTCCCGACAAGATTATGAAAAACAATCCGACACCAAACAAATTTTTCATTTTACAAAAAAGGCAATCGATGCTTCGGTATCGGTTGCCTTTTTTTATTTCCTTTTAAAAATTTTAAACGCCGCCTTATTTATAAACTAAGTAGGTGACGGTATTTATTTCGGTAAATTTAAGGACAAGATTTTTTCGTATATTTTCTTTAAAAAATCAGTGCATAGCCGTAGCTACGGACTTATTTTTTGGAGGAAATAGGCGGAAAAAGATGTTTTTAAATTACCGAAATAAATATTGTCACCTACTTAACGGTTGCCCCCGCTTTTATTTCCCTATTTATTTCAATACTAACTTCTACCCTTTCTCCTCTATAAAGAAACTGCCCCGTGCCGTTGGCATTTTATGGCAAATCTATCGAGATGCACAAAGAGGAAATTCACTTCCTCCGCAAATCCGCATCATTCGCGAATCTATCCACCTCACACGCACCGATTTCACACCAACTTTTGCACCGTCGTCTCCGCCGTTAAATTCCAATTTTTATCTACATTCAACAGGTTTAATCCCGGAGTTTTCCCGACTTCAATACTGCCGATTTCTTTTTCCATACCGAGGGCTTCAGCGCCGTTGAGGGTTGCCCATTGCAGCAGGGTCGGCAGGTCGAGGTAAGATTGGTAGCGGCTGATGGTCTTCATCTCGTCGAGGACGGAGAGCGTCCAATTCGAGGTCAGCGAGTCGGTGCCGATGGTCATTTTGGCATCGTTGTCGATAAAGGCTTGGTAGTTCGGCAAGCGGTTTTCGATGTAGAGATTGGCGTTGGCGCAGGTTGCCCAAAAGACGCGGTCGCCCCACGCTTGGGCGGCTTGAATATCGGCGGCGGTGGTCAGGGTGTTGTGGACAAAAAGGGTACGATTTTTCGGATTCATGCGCTCCAAAGCGTAATAAATCGAGCTTTTGCCGCTTGCCGAAAATTTGTCTAACGGTATGTCGAAGCCGTTGTAGAAGTCCAAAAATTGACCCGTTTTGCTCTCGAAAAGCAAATTTTCGGGCGGCGTTTCCTGATTGTGAATGCTGACGGTGGCGTTCTCGTCGTTCACTTCATTTATCAATTCAAATAGTTTTTTACTGACGGAATACGGCGCGTGCGGCACGGTAGATTTACGATTACCGTTGCCGTCGGCATGGTCAGCGTACACTTCCATGTAGGCGTCAAAATAGTGTTGCGCCTGACTATCCTGCAAAAAGTCGAACATTTCTACGAAAGAATAATAGCGAATGTCGCTCTCCTCTTTGACTTTTTTGGTGTCTAATTTATTGGAAATATCACCGACGGCAACAATGCCGCCCTCCCGCATTTCTCGGTCGCCGGCGAGAATGGCGGCGTCGATTTCTTCCTGCGGCCGGTTGCGCATCGTCACGACTTTGGTGATGAAGGGAATGAGTCCGGTGCCGGTCTCGACCTTGCCTTTCATGTGCGACAGTTCCAAATGACAATGCGTGTTGACGAAGCCGGGCGTGATGATGCCTCGGTGTTTTTCGAGGTCGCCGGCGTCGTGTTTTTCGCGGGCATCGACGGCGAGGATTTTGCCGTTTTTATCAACGGTGACAACGCCGTTTTTGAGGGGTTCGCCCGTGGCGGTGAAGATGTAATCGGCGGTTATTTTTCTCATTTCTGTTGTTTTTAGCAGATATGCGGATTTAACGGATGAGGCGGATTTGTGCGGATTTTTTGTTTCGCTTTAATCTGCTTTATTTATCTCTCTTTTGATTTTACTTTCCGACGACTTAAAAGTCGCGGTTACTAAAAGTCTCTTACTGCCAAGCCGTTTTTCATGCGCGGCTCGAACCAGGTGCTTTTGGGCGGCAAGACCGCGCCGGCGTCCGATATTTTCATAAAATCCGCCATTTGGACGGGGTACAAAATGAAGCCGATGCGGTGGTCGCTTTTGATAACTTTATCGCGGACTTTTTCGGTGCCGGCTACGCCTTCGACGTAGCGGACGCGGGTATCGGTGCGCACGTCTTCAATGCCGAGAATATCATGTAACACTTTGTCATTCAGCATTTTAACGTCGAGCAGCACGTCGTTTTCGTAGTATTCTTCGATGATTTTCGGTCGCCAGGTGAGGGCATAAATTTCACCTTTGGTAATCATAATTATCTCGTGCTTACGCAGCGGTTTTCTGATTTCTTCCAAAATTTCAATGTCGAAAAGTTTGGAGAGTTTCGCCATGAAGAGCGTGGGAGACATGTCTTCGAGAGCGTCGATAACGCGGTTAAAATCCCAAATTTGCAGTTCATCGGTCGGAAAAAATGCGGCGAGAATGTGACCGAAATCTTCGGGTGTTTTACCGGCGTCGCGGGCGTGCAAAGTGGATTGCGCGGCGATGCGGTGGTGTCCGTCGGCGATGTAGGCGGTCGGTACGTTTTCGCCGAAAATGGTTTGCAGCCGCTCAATTTGTTGCCAGTCGGTGACTTCCCAGAAGCAGTGTTTGCTGTTGTCGCCTTCAAAATCGAGGTGATAGGCGGGTTCTTTTTCGGAGATATTTTCGGCGATAAAATTTTGCAAATTTTCCTCGTTTCTGACCGCCAGCAAAATGGGTTTTACCTGTGCTCCGCGCAACAGCAGCAGGTGAATTTGTTGCTGCTCTTTGGTCGCCAAAGTGTGCTCGTGCTTTTTGATATTGTTCTCGACGTATTCGCGGATATCGACACAGGAAATGATACCGGTGTGATTGCGCTGCGGGGTCTGAATTTGATAAATCAGCACACACTCCTGCCCGCTGCGCTCAAAAAGACCGGTCTTGCGATAATTCGGATATTCTTCTTTGACGGTCGAAAAAAAAGTATCGGCGGAGGTGATGTACTTGAGATTGGGTTTGACGGTGCGAAAAGGGAATATTTTCATAAACGAGGTTAGGTAACTGTTTTTTGTTTGTTGCAAAATCCGCTTTTATCGCAATTTAATTTATACGAAAAAAGGTGGTGTCGGTCTTGCGGGCGCAAAGTACGGCGCAATCGGGAAGATTGCAAAGTAATGAGGTGCGTAATGTTTGAGTTTTGTCACTAAACACCCGAGTCATACGTAACAAATAAACGCCTAAACAAATAAACATCTCCTCAAAAATGCTGCTCCACCAATTCATCCGTTTTCTCCTGACTCAACCGGCGATATAATTTTCCGTTAATTGCAAAACTGACTATACCCGTCTCTTCACTCACCAAAAATGCGGCAACCTCGGTGCGCTCCGTAATCCCGACGGCGGCGCGGTGACGCAGACCGACGCTTTGCGGTAAGTCGGCACTGTCGGACAGCGGCAGAATGCAGCCGGCGGCAATGATTTTATCGCCTTTTATCAGCATTGCGCCGTCGTGCAGCGGGCTGTTTTTAAAGAATATATTTTCAATGAGCGGGCGGCTGATGTCGGCATTGAGTTTGACGCCGCTTTCGGCAATGCCCTCCAGATTGGCATTTTTATTCAAAATTATCAAAGCCCCTTCTTTGCGTTTGCTCATGCGGTGCAAGGCTTTTTTCAACTCGTCGGCAGCGTGTCGATTAGCCTCGATTTCCGCCTCTCCCCTGTCCAAAAGTCGGTTTAACAGTTTGGAACGTTGGCGCAGTGTATTATTGGCAAAAGTGATAAGAAAACGGCGTACCTCGGGCTGAAAAACGATAATCAAAATGATAACTCCCGTGCTGATGAGCAGCCCGATTATCGAACTTAACATTTGCATGTTCAAAGCTCGCACCGCCCACGACAACACCAGCAAGGTCAGCACCCCGAGAAAAATATTGACCGCGATGCTGCCGCGCAGCAGCTTGTACAGCTGGAATAACAACCAACCGACAACAAGTACGTCCAATAAATCCCACAACGTGACGGGAAGGAAGCCTATTTCCATAATAAGAATGACGATGTACGATTTACGATGTACGAATTACGATGTACGAATTACGATGTACGATTCCACTTTTACCTTCTCACCTCTCACCTCTCACCTCAAAATCCCAAAACCCTCACGAAATAATCTAAAAAACTTCGTTTTCAGACTTTTTTCACCAAAAACGGGTAATTCCTCGCTTATTCGCTGCAAAATTATATCTTTGCCACTACGTGAAGCCGATTTCGCGTACCAAATTTTCAACTAAATTTAAACATAACTTATGAGTACTAACGCAGAAAAACTTGAAAAGTATAAAGGTACCGCCATGTCACAATTGAATGACGCCGGGGTGAAAGACATCGATGTATCTTTGCTGGATACCCTCGTCAATCGCATGAAAACCATGATTGACAACCGCGATGCAACACTTGTTTCGACGAGTGATAAAGCAGAATTGGAAACCGTGCGCAAAAACTTCGTAGTGAAAAAACTTGAAGTCAGCGATAAAGAAGAAGGCATGAAAGCGGTGAATGCCGTGGCCGAAAAAATGAAAGGCGAGCGCAACAAGAACCGCGCGGCTTTTTATTACCTGGTACAAAAAGAACTCGGTAAGTAGGCCCTACCGACCTCGAAATCAGGCAGTCGGACTGCCGCAATATTCAGAATGTTGCTGCGGCGATATTCTGAATTTTTTATTGTAAAATACCCGACCACACAACACTAAAACTCATGAATCGCATTTCTAAACTCTTCGCCGAGAAGCAAAGAGACATTCTCAACATTTACTTCACGGCGGGCTTCCCGCACTTAGACGCTACCGAAAAAATTATCCTTGCCCTCGACCGCGCCGGCACCGACCTCATCGAAATCGGTATGCCGTACAGCGACCCCCTTGCCGACGGCCCGACCATACAGGAAAGCGGCACGGCAGCCATCAAAAACGGGATGACGGTGGCGTTGCTTTTTGACCAAGTTAAGGAAGTGCGTAAACAGACGGAGATTCCGATGGTACTGATGGGTTACTTCAACCAAGTGATGCAATACGGCGAAGAGAAATTTTTCCGAGATGCTGCCGCTGCGGGCGTTGACGGTTTGATTTTGCCGGACTTGCCGCTGTATGAATACGAAAATTTCTACCAAAAAATGATAACCGAAGCGGGTCTGAAAATGAGCTTTCTCATCACGCCGCAGACATCGGAAGACCGCATCCGCAAGGTCGATGAATTGACGGAAGGATTTATTTACGTCGTTTCTTCGGCAGCGATTACGGGGGGTTCGGGCGGCATTTCACCGGCACAGATTGATTATTTTAATCGCATCAATGCCATGAATTTAAAAAATCCAAAACTCATCGGCTTCGGTATTTCGGACAAAAAATCTTTCGATACGGCGGCCGCACACGCAAACGGTGCGATTATCGGCAGTGCTTTTATTCGGGCTTTGCAAGGGAGTGAGGATGTGAAGAAAACGGCGGCGGAGTTTGTGAGAAAGATACGGTTGACGGAAGATTATTGAAGAGTTACTACTGTGTAACAAAAATTCTTTTGAATTTTTGTTATTTAAAAGTTTAGTTCCGATAGTTATCGGAATTAACCGTTTAGAACCGCCTGCTACGACTAAACGATCGAACGCATAAATCTTATCAGCCAAACCGTCTCGCGGGGTTTCAACATCTCAACGATTCAACAAAAATCCTCTAATCCTGTCCGCCTTTTACGGTCTGTCTCTCAAGGTCAAAACCTCAATAAAACTTCACCAAAGTCACCACCAAAATAATCAGGAAAAATGCGGGAAAGTACGATGCTTTGAATATCTGATTGTCGTTGAAGTCGAAGATTTTACTCTTGTCTTTGGTGTAAGTAATCAAATTTGCCGTCGAGGTCACAAGCATGAAATAGGCGACAAAATAAAAGTACTCGATGTAAATCAAATCGGCGGTGACAATCTCCTTACGCATATCGATGTGCGAAAAAATCAGGACGAAAAAGAAAGCCGCCATGCTTTCGATAATGCCTTGCCGTTCCTGTGTCTTGTGGCAGGCATAAATCAAAATGAAGACCATAATCAGTGTGACGAATATAGGGATTAAATACGTCACAAAAGCATTGAGCAGCAAGCGGCGGGTGTGAACGTTGTAGTGCAGCACGGGCACCTCTTCAAAAAGTGCCTTTTGACCGTAGCCGAAATCAGAGTCATAAGTCTCCGTCGAGTAGTTGAAATAACTCTCTAAAATCTCGCTGCCGGGAATGCGAATGTCGGGATTTAAACCGCTTTTGCGCGAAGGATTGGTATATGTATAGCTCGCCAAATCCGGCGTTAAAATCAAATTGTCATTATTATCCGATGGCGTGATTCTAATGTTGATGTGTCGCTTATCCAGGGGGAAATCGGAGTAGTTCAAATTGAGCAGCAACGTCACCCGAAAATCCCAACCGACGAGCAGATAACCGGGTCCGGCGGCACTCGGTTCGATGATTTTGCGATAGGACTCCTCCAAATATTCCGCTTCGGAGAAAGGTGACATCTGCGGTAACTGTACGCCGATGCTGACTTCTTCCGCGAGGGCTAAAGGATATTTCTGCCAAATTTTTCCGCCGACGTTGAGGTTGTAGCTGTCCTGAAATTCCATGCGCTCGACATACATACCCGTCGGTATCGGTGTCGGTTTAGCGGTTTTGAGCGTGTCGGCTTTCAGATGTTGCGCGGTGATAAACTGACTCAATGCGGTCAGGTCGGTTATCGGCGGACTTTTCTCGTCGCCGTGTACTTTTTTGTCGGTGTGCTGCAGTTGACCGACTAAGAAAATATTTGCGATTAAAAGCACCGATGCCAGGAGGCTCAAAATCCAAATTTCCCGCTCGTCCAAGTAGTCTTTGCCGAAAATTATCCCCATAATACAGACCAACAAAAAGGACAAAGAAATCGCAATTCTGATAAATTTTCGGTTCAATACTTTCGAGTCGTCCAAAAAGTCTTCCTTATAAAAAAACAGACCGATGCCCCAACCCGACGTCGGTATTTTATCATAGAAAAAGAGTGTTTCTTCCCCGCTTTCTTCCTCTGCAAATTCAACTTTTCCCGACTCGCCCGCCAACAGTTCCGCGTAGGCATTTGCCAATACCGGATTGGTTTCCGTCTGCACTTCTCCTAATTTTGTCGTGCCCACGTACTCATTCACCGGGTGTGCCAAAAACGTGCCTTCCTTCGAGGTTATCAGTCCGTAGCCCGTCTTGCCGAGAGCAAGTTTGTGCACCAGTTCTTTAAAGCCGCTCGCCACAAAACTCATCGTAATCGTGCCGCGTACCCGGCCTTTTTTTTCGCCGCTTGTGTAATAAAACGGAATGCCGTAATCGACGTACCAATCCTGCGCCGCCTTCGCAAAGTAAGGCTCTACCCACTTCGCGCCCTCGTCCCGCACCTCGGTGTACCAAGCCGTCCCGCTGACGTTTTTGTCAAAGTAATCGTAGCTTTTTCCGACGTACAAATAGTCCTGCGTGCCCTTGTTGTAGTACGGACAAAACAGCCGTTTTTCATCGGAAAACGCACCCGGTTCGTAGCAAGCCGTCACGCCCTGTATGCCCGCAATACTTTCCGCGCTTTCTTTGATAATGCGTTCAATTTCCGCTTCGGTGTAGTCGTTACTGCCGAATAAATCCGCCAGTCGATTGCCTTCCGCCGTGATTTCGGACAGTATTGTATCGACTCGGTCGCGCAGTAAGGCGGTCGTCTCCGCGCCTTCCTTTTGGGCGTAGGCTTCTCTTTGTTTTTGAAATTGCAGGTAATCAAAAATCAAGTAGGCTGTCCATAAAAACAGAATAATACCGATACCGTAGAAGAGTTTTTTAAACATCCGGAGTTTTCTTGCATATAGTATGCCGTAAAAAAATATACGTTTGATTCTTTTTTCAAAATCTTAGAACCGAGAGCCAAAATACAAAAGAAATTATTATTCGCAAATTTACCGTTTGTCCGAAACGCAAAAAAGCAGCGCAATCCTAAGACTGCGCTGCTTTTTTTGGTCAGAAAAAAGAAATTATCAGTTTCCTCTTTTCATTTTTTCACCTTCGACTTTTTGCTTAGACTTCGACTTTTGCGTTTTTCCGTCTGCCGATTCGACTTCGGTTTTTACCTTAGTTTTACTTTTCATATCGTCGCCGTCGATTTTCGTTTTCTTGTCAATGCTGCGTTCGACTTCCGCGCCGTTGTCGCTTTCGATTTCTTCCTCGATTTGGACTTTGCGCTTCATATCGTCGCCGTCGATTTTGGTTTTCATTTCAACCTCGCCTTCGACTTCTTCGCCGGTGCGGGTTGTGCCGTCATACTCGATTTCGATTTCCTCCTCTACGTCGCCGTCATTTTCGACGTCGCGCATGATTTCGATTTCACCTTCGAGCATTGTACCGTCTTCGGTCGTGACTTTAAATTCGGTTTCTTTTTCCAAATCACCGTCTTTGTCTTTGTCCATTTTGGTGACAACTTTTTCAACGGTTTTTTCGGTCATTTTGCTTTGCTCTTTCGCGGGTTTAGTTTGCGCAAAAGTCACGGCGGAAAACATCATTGCCAACGCCAAAGCGGTTAAAAATTTTAAATTTTTCATCTGTAAAAATAAGTTTGGTTAGAGATTTTTCGGAGTCAAACGCACTTGCGATTCGATTTTATAATTCCGAAAAATCAGTAAAGATTTTAGTGTGAATAGTTTATTCACTTCGTAAATGATAAGGTGCAGACCGGCGGGTTTGTTCGGTAAAACGATCTTGCAAGGCGATTATTTATAATATTTTAACGATTGTCATTGTTTACTCTGATTTTATTTTGTCAACGCAAAAATGCGCACTTCCTCTTTTGCAAAAATCTCTTTTCCCAATTGGTTTTTTACTTTGTTTTCCGCTGCACGCGAAGTTGAAATCAAATATTCCGCGCCTTCATTTTTATACACTTCCAACGCCTCGCTCGTCAATTTATCCTCCCAAAAACTCCACCCTTTTCTGCCCGTGTAATAGTGCATTATCGCGGCGGAAATATCATTGCCGACCACCACCGGAGCATCGGGCGGCAGCACCGCTTGTATCTCTTTTTTGTAAATCTGTAAGGTGCTGCGTTGACTCATATCCCACCGGCTGTTCATGCGCAGATAGGCAGTCAGAGGTACGACCGCGATGCAGATATACAGTAGAATTTTCGCGGTTTTGTTACCGTTTAACAAGGTTTTTGCACCGAGCGCAACGAGTAAAAATATCAGCGGCAAAAAGGGTAAAAAGTAATAATCGTGGCTTTTTCCGACCACATTCAACTCATACAAAAAATAAAGAGCCAAAACCGCAAACCAAGCAAGGAAGGGAATTACAGCCCGTTTACGATAATACTTTTGTCGAAAGAAAATGAAAATGCCGACCAAGAAAGGCAGCAACGCACCGAAGTTGAGCAGATTTTCGGGTAAAGTCGAAATGAGGTGATGTTGAAAATAATCCGCCGCAACCCGCAGACTGCTTTCGCTCGCAAAAATGCCTTTGACTACGGGGTTTCCTTCCCAGGTCGGAATCACCCAAGCGTACCACAGTAAGGGCAAAATTTGCGGCGCAAAAACAAGGGCAACGTCGCGCACAAAACCGGAAATATTCTGCCGCACGGTCAGCAATAAATACACGCCGGGAAGTGCGCAGTACAACACGAACGGCAATTTAGCAGCCGTAGCGAGCATGTATAGAAGCCCGGCGCAAAAGAGCAAAAGCGTTGATTTTCTTTGCCGCGAAAGCAGAAAAACCGTCGTCGCCCATATCCCGCAGCAGAGCGCGAAATTATCGGGCATCGGCGCGACCGTGAAATAGTAAAAGGTAGGCGAAAAACTGAAAAACCACGCCGCCGCGAGTGCGATAATTTTCTTTTTCGTCAACAGATAAACCAACCAAAAAAAACCGACGACCGAAGCCACTCCGGTCAGCAAAGACAGCAGCCGCGTAATGATAATCCGGTCACTGCCCGCCGCCCGATATACCGCCCCGAAGAGCCACTGCATGACGGGAAATTCCATGCGAAAAATGCCGTCGGTCGCCCCGCGATTGTCTCGACGCGGATTGAAAATATTGAAATCTTCGTGCGCAAAATTGAGAATATTATTTTGCGTCATCGCTTGGCGGTAGGCGTGCATGCTTTGGATATCGACCCGAAACGCGGGCGCGTGCAAGAGCGTGTAGAGAAATAACCAAGCAAAAAACGGCAGCAGTATTGTTCGTTTCTTCATGCGAAAATCGAGTCAAATTTTTATTTGAAATCAGCGCGTGAAGATAGTGAAAACAGGCAAAGCAGAGAAAAATCGCCGCGTTTTCTACCAAACGTACAGCTTTTGTTTTTTGTAATTGATGGAAATAACCGCTGACTCGAAGAAGGGAAAACCCAAAAGTCCGTCTAAAGCAAAATCCATATCACCTTTGACGCCGGAGAGGTCGGTGAAAAGATATTTCATGTTTTGAAAAGACTCTTTTTGAATACGCGTGTCGGAAATACGGGCGGAAACCGAGACGACCTCCTGCCGATTCATACCGACGAGTTTCTCTTTTTTTACTTTGCTCAACATCGACTTCGGCAAAAATTTTAGAAAGGACTCGTCCAGCAGATTGGATTCCGCACCGCAGTCTAAACCCAAATACGCCGTTTGGTCGCCGATTTTTACTTTTAAAACGGGTAAATGGTCGATCATTTCCAGATTAAAAACTGCTTTGGGTTTGCGGTCTTTGTGCCACACGGATTTGCGGTCGCGCGAAAGGACGAGTTGTTTGTTTTGATAATCAAAAAGAACCTCCGCGTTTTTTAATAAGTCGTAACCAATTAAACCCGCGAGTTCCATGCCCGCCGCAGCTTCCAGATGACTGATATTCACGACCAGAGCGTTGGTATTACCGCGCCGCATACCCGCCCATTCAAAGCGGGAAACGACGGTTTCGCTCGAAGCCGTTAATGCGGAAAACTCCGCACTCATATTTTTTTCTTTATTTGATTTTTTACCGTTGAGAATGAGACCCGGCGCGCCGGTGTCCAGCATAAAGGTCTTCGGTTTTCCTTCCAAGCGGGCGTTAACGAAAATCTTTCCGTCGGCGAGTTGAAAAGGAACATAAACTAAATCACCCGGTAAAGCGGGTTCGTTTTCCAAAAAATTATCGCTGCCCAGAAATGCGATATCATTGTTTTGGGCAAATACGGGTGAGAAAATACTAAACAGCAGGTAGGTACATAAGTAAATTAAATTTTTCATACGCCTCGGTTTTTTTATTCCGCGGCAACGTCTTTTTTCATGTTCACGTCACGTCAGATTGGTCTTTGATATTTTTAATGTTAAATAAAAGTACAGGAAACTTCTCAAAATAACAAGTTTTGGACAAGATAAGTTTACTTTTAATTTACATTAAGTTAACACAGTCTGAATTTTGTTGAATTATTGAGTCGTTGAATCGTCGAGCGCGTCAAACCGGAAACCGAATATACGCACGGAATTTTGCCATAACTCAATCGTATTGAAGGGGAACATTTGTTAGTGCCGGCTTCATACTTGACTATATTAAAAAACTGCGTACGGTTTTGGCGATCTAACCATTCAACACCACAACGGTTCAACAAAAAACGCCCGCTGCAAAAATCATTTCACAGCGGGCATTCTATCAATTTAAACTTGATCGGAGATTATTCCTCTCGCAGCAAGGTAACATCACCGCTGAAAACTTCCGTGTGTCCGTCGGTGAAAAGTATTTCCGCTTTCCAAACGTAAACGCCGGTGTTCATCATCTCGCCGTTGTGGTCGCCGCGCCAGCCGAAATCTTCGTCATCCGGCGACGCATTAAAGATTTGAAAGACGGGTTCTCCCCACCGCGTATAAACCGATAAGTTTAAAACGGTCTGCACATTTTCGCCGCCCTGCACGTAAAAAACGTCGTTGTTTTCATCGTTATTCGGTGAAAATCCGGTCGGCAGAAAAACGCGATAACCTTTGTCCACAAACACGGTCAGCGAAGTACTCACCGTGCAGCCCTCTTCGTTCACTGCCGAAAATGTGTATTCGGTCGTTTCCGTCGGCGTCGCATTGGTAACGATGCAGGAGTCGCAGGAAATGCCGGCCCCCTCCCATACCCACGCTGCGGGCGTAAAATTCGGCTCGGGGTCTAAGGTCAGACTATCGCCTAAAGTGATGGTTGGCGTTGCGCCCAAATCCGCAAAAAGCGGAGGCACGCCGGGAAAATTCAGCGTATCCGTCGCCGTGCATCCGTTGGCATCTTCGATAGTCAGCTCGTACTGCCCCGATGCCAGACCGGTGAAAACGGATGTTGTCGTCGCCTCTTCCGCATTCAGGCTGTACACGTAAGGTGCCGTGCCGCCGCTGACCTCGGTGACGCTAATTATACCCGTCTCGTTCAGACAGCTCAATTCCGTTTGTTCAACGGCGAAAGTAAGCGAGTCGGGTTCGGTCAATTCTACGGTCAGCGTTTCGGTGCAGCCGTTGATGTCGGTGACGGTGACGGTTTGGCTGCCTGCCGTCAGGTCGTTATTAAACGGTCCGGTCACGCCGTTACTCCAGAGGTAGGTCAGAGTGCCGGTCCCGCCGCTTGCCGTGACTTCCGCCGTGCCGTCGCTGCCCGCCGCGCAACTGACATTATTGATGCTCGAAGCCGAAACAGTAACGGCTGCGGGACTTTCGACGGCGACCGTCAGGTCGATTTCCAGACCTTCGTCGTCCGTTAAGACAATCGCATAATTTCCGGCGGGCAAATTTTCCGTTAAAATCACTTCTCCGAAACCGGCAATTTCTCCGGCGCCGTTTTGCCCGTTGCCCGAATAAGTGTAGATGAATGGCGGATTTCCTTCCGTAGCCGATAAGGTAAAAGAGCCGTCATTTCCGCCGAAACAAGTAACGCCGCTCGCCTGTAAATCAGCCACAATGCCGCATGCCGTGACCGATAAATTAAGCATAACGATAGAGTCGCAACCTGCTTGATTTTGTAAAATGACTTCGTAATCGCCCGTCGCATCGAAGGTTTCGTTGCCGAGGGTGAAGGTCTCGCCGGTACATAAATCGACGGCAAGGTCGGTGATTTCATTGGTCAAAACCGTCAAATCCAAATTCACCAAACTGTCGCAACCCGCAGCGGTCATCAGGTTCACGGCGTATTGACCGGTCGCATCGAAGGTTTCGGTGCCGACGGTAAAGGTCTCACCCGCACACACTTCAGCGGTCAGCGGAAAGACTTCATTCGGCAGCACCTCTAAATATAAAAGCACGATGCTGTCGCAGCCGTTTTCGTTCAAAAGCTCGATAACATAATCGCCGGCGGCGGTAAATTCCTGCGTATCGACAAAAACCGACTCGCCGCCGCAAATGGTTTCTTCAATGGTTTCCTCGTCTAATTCGTACACGGTCAGCGACAGATTAACAAGACTGTCACAGCCCGACGCTGCCGTTAATTCTATGCTGTAATCACCCGCTGCGGTAAATATTTCGTTCCCGATTTCCGCTTCTTCGCCCTCGCAGATAAACATTTCAACGTCCTCGACGGCGAAGGCAATGACCGTTAAATTCAAATCTACAATACTGTCGCAGCCGGCAAAGGAGGTCAGATTGATGACGTAATTTCCGCTTGCGTCAAAGGTTTGCGTGCCGATGGTAATTTCTTCACCTTCGCACAAGGTCTCGTTTAAAGACTCGGTCTGCGGTTGCAGAACGGTCAAATTCAGATTTACCAAACTGTCACAGCCGCCCGTAGCGGTCAAGGAAACGGAGTAATCGCCCGCTGCGGTAAATTCTTCGGTATCGACGAAAAAACTCTCGCCCTCACAGATAGTTTCGGTCAAATTTTCGGTCAAAACGTCGATGACGCTCAAATCCAAATTTACGATGCTGTCGCAGCCCGCCGTCGTTTGCAGATTGACAACGTAGCTGCCGGTTGCGTTAAAATCTTCGGTGCCGACGGTAAATATTTCGCCGCTGCAAATTTGCTCGACCAAGTCGATTTCGTAGCTTTCGTTGACGGTTAATGCCAAATTTACCAAACTGTCGCAACCCGAAGCGGCGGTTAACTCGACCTGATAATCGCCCGTCTCGGTAAAAGTTTCGCTGCCGACGGTAAAGGTCGCGTCGCCGCAAAGGGACTCGACGAGGTTGGTTTCTATGACTTCGACGACCGTCAAATTCAAATCGACGATAGAATCGCAGCCGTTTTGAGTGATGAGATTTACCGTATAATCGCCCGTCGCGTTAAAATCTTCGGTGCCGACGGTGAAGATTTCGCCCGCACAAATAACTTCGGTCAGTGCCGGAGAAAAAGTCGGGTTGACCGTCAAATTCAAATTTACCAAACTGTCACAGCCCGCGACCGCCGTCAGCGGCACGGAATAATCGCCCGCCGTCGTAAAAGTTTCTGTGCCGACGGTGACGCTTTCGCCTGCACAAATTACCTCGTTTAAATCGGTGACAATGGAAGTCAAAACCGTCAAATCCAAATCGACGATGGAGTCACAACCGCTTTCCGCCGTGAGGTTGACGGTGTACATGCCGGTCGCGTTAAAAGTTTCCGAACCGACCGTATAGCTGTCGCCGTCGCAGATGCTTTCGACGAGGTCGGTTTGCAAAAAGTCCAAAACGGTGAGGTTTAAATCGACGATGGAGTCGCAGCCGTTCACGGCGGTCAGACTAACGCTGTAATCGCCGTCCGCATTAAAACTTTCCGAACCGACCGTAAAGCTTTCACCGTCGCAAATAACCTCCGTCAAGTCGGTTTGCAAGGCGGTTACTACCGTCAAATCCAGAGAAACAATACTGTCACAACCCGCTGAAGAAGGCAAAGTAACTTCGTAATTTCCGTCGGTATTGAAGGTTTCCGTGCCGACCGTAAAGCCCTCGCCGTCGCAAATAACTTCAGTCAAATCGGTGGTCAAAAACTGCAAAACTTCCAAATCCAAACTCACGATACTGTCGCAGCCGGCGGCAGACATCAGCGTGACATCGTAATTTCCCGTTGCATTGAAACTTTCGCTGCCGACCTCGAAAGTATCGCCTTCGCAAATGGTTTCGGTCAGCGCTGTGGAGAGAAAAGTCAGCACTTCCAAATCGAGATTAATGATGCTGTCGCAGCCGCTTTGCGCGGTGAGTGTGACGCTGTAATTGCCCGTCGCGTCGAAACTTTCACTGCCGACTGTGTAGCTTTCGCCTTCGCAAATCATGGCTTCGACCTCCGTGGTCAGAAAAGTCAATACTTCCAAATCCAAATTGACCAAACTGTCGCAGCCGCTTTGCGAAGTCAAATTAATGGTATAATCGCCCGTTGCATCGAAGGTTTCCGTACCTACGGTGAAGCTTTGTCCGTCGCAAATGACCTCGTTTAAATCTTCGGTCAAAACGTTTAAAACCGTCAAATCCAAATTCACGAGACTGTCGCAGCCGCCCGCTGAGGTGAGTGTTACGCTGTAGTTTCCGTCAGCGGTAAAAGTCTCCGTACCGACCGTAACGCTTTGCCCGTCGCAGATGGTTTCGGCGATATTTTCGGTGATGACATCGACTACGGTGAGGTCGAGATTGACAAGACTGTCGCAGCCGTTTTCGTCGGTCAAAGTCACGTCGTACATGCCCGTCGCATTGAAATTTTCCGTGCCGACGCTGTACATTTCGCCCGTGCATATCGACTCGACGAGGTTGGTTTGGGAAAGAGCGTTGACGGTCAATTCGAGATTAACGAGACTGTCGCAGCCCGCCGCGTCGGTCAGCGGCACTTGGTACATGCCCGTCGCGTCGAAGGTTTCGGTACCGACGGTGAAGGTAGTGCCGCCGCAAATTTCTTCGTTCAAAAAAGTCTCTTGCATCGGCGTAACGGTGAGGTCTAAATTGACGACTTCGCTGCACTCTCCGTCGTCGGCGGGCAGCAAGACATTATACATGCCTGTTTCGTCAAAACTTTCGTCGCCGACTTCGTAAGTTTCGCCTTCGCATATCACGGCGACTTCGTCGGTCGCGGCGGCGGGGGTGACATTGACCGTCAGGAAGGTGGTACTGTCGCAGCCGGCTTGGTTGGTAAAAGTCTCTTCGTACAGTCCGGCCTCGGTGATGGTTTGACCGCCGAATTCGATGCTTTCGCCCTCGCAAATGGTCGTTTCTTCATCGGCAATGTC
>JAHDCG010000027.1:41261-55686 GCA_020629965.1 Saprospiraceae bacterium
TGCTGGTCGCAGTTACTGATTTGGCTCATATTATTGCAATCCAAACTTTCGTACAGACCGATTTGCAGACCCTGCTCGGCGGGGTCGGGATTGGTGCAACCGGAGACGGCAATTTCCAAAGTGATATTCGGCGTGCCGGCGATAAAACCAATCCACTGGATATTATGAATGGCACCGGCGCAAAAATCAGGCGGCGCGATACCAATGGTTCCGCTGTTGTTTTGCCCGGAAAAACCGTCGATATCACAGATAATGCAGGCAGCGGCGCAGGTCGAGGTCATCATGGGATTGGTGCCGCAAACGGGCGGCTGTTGCTGCGCCGAGAGCGGTAAACACAAACTCAGGCAAAGAAAAATCAGGAAGTATAAATGTCTCATACAGTAATTTAAACAAGGCGATAAAAACCTCTGTGCGGCGGTGAGGCGGGCGGTGATATATAGTTTTTAAACACAGGCGGGCTGAAGGAAACGCGAAAATAGAAACTTATCCGTAAATAAGAAGATTTACCGCAGCGGGAAATACGAAGGTTATCCGACATTGGTGGATGATTAAGAGCCTTTTTTCTAATTTTTCGCTGCTTTGGTAAGTCTTTTTGTTTCTTTACGGCTTAATCGACAGGTAATGAATTTTACGGACAACAGGCAACATACAATCGAGAGCGTCTATCGCTTTTTCTCCAATAAGAAGGTATATCACCCTTTGTTTTGGTTTTTGCTGCTGTTTATCCTCGTCATTATCGACTTGGTGACGACCGAAAATTCATTCGGAACGAGTCTCGGTCACAGCGCGATTGTGGTTTTCGTGTATGCCCTTGTCACCTATTTTAACCTGCTGTATCTCATTCCCAATTATTTAACCAAAAATAAATTTTGGACATATTTGGGACTGCTGCTGCTTTCGGTGGTTATTATTACGCCGATTGAAGCGTTAATTTTATACCTTATATACAGCGGAAATCCGGAAGCGCAGGCGGGTGTGATTATCAATCTCAACTACTATTTTATTCCGCCGTTTTTTATTGCGGTCGGCTCGACTTTATTCAAAATCATCAACGACTGGGTCAGAGATTTACGAGAAAAACAGGAGTTGGAAAAGCGCACGATGCAGTCCGAGTTACGCTTTCTGAAATCACAAATCAATCCGCATTTTTTGTTTAATACCTTGAACTCTTTGTACGCATTGACTTTGAAAAAGAGTGACAAAGCCCCCGAAATCGTCATTAAACTCTCGGAAATGATGCGCTACATGCTTTATGAATGCAACGAAAAGCAAGTGCCGCTAAAAAAAGAAGTGAATTATCTGCACAATTATTTGGCACTGGAACAACTGCGGCAAGGCAAAAATATCGACATCGTTTTTAATACAAGCGGCAATATTTCCAACCAAATGATTGCCCCGCTGATGTTTATTCCTTTTTTGGAAAACAGCTTTAAACACGGACTGAACAATAATATCGAAGGCGGCTTTGTCCACATCGACCTCACGGCGGAAAACGAAAAAATTTATTTTTCCGTCAAAAACAGTAAACCCGAAAAACTGCCGGTTATCCACCCAAAACGAAAATCCGGCGGCATTGGTCTGGTAAATGTCAATCGTCGTCTGAATTTGTTGTACCCGGACAAATATTCTCTCGATATTGAGGATAATCCGAAAAGTTACAGAGTGAGACTTGAATTGGAATTAGGTGATAGATAGCAGGTGATAGGTGGTGGTTGGTGGGTCGCAATTTTCCTGACCACTGTGCTTTGTAAATAAAATCGGTTATTTCTCAAACGTACACGCCTCGGAATGTTCGTAATTCCGGAAAGAACCAAAAATTAAAACAGAATAGTAAAAACAAGGTAGAAGTTCTCGGAACAACGGACAGCTAAGCAATAGCGACCCGTCAACCGACAACCGTCAACCGTCAACCGTACCAATATGAATGTAATAATCGTAGATGACGAACCCTTAGCGCAAGACGTACTCGAAACTTACATCGAGCGCATCCCCGACCTCGATTTGGTCGCTAAATGCAGCAATGCTTTTGAGGCTAATGAAGCCTTAAAAAATCACGACATAGATTTGATGTTTTTGGACATTCAAATGCCGCAACTGACCGGCATGGATTTTCTGCGCACGCTGCCCGACCCGCCGTTGGTGGTATTCACAACCGCATACAGCGAATACGCCATCGAAGGTTTTGAATTGGATGCACTCGATTATCTGCTCAAACCGATTGCTTTCGACCGCTTTGCCAAAGCCGTGAACCGCGCTAAAGAACAATTGGATTTGCAGACCTCCGCCCCCGCTACCGATACGGTCGCCGAAATCGACCACACCGAAGAAGATTTCATCTTTGTCAAAGCGGATAAAAAACTCATCAAAGTAAATTTCGCGGACGTGCTGTACATCGAAGGACTGAAAGATTACGTCATTATTCGCTTGGAAAACAGCCGCATCATCACGCTCCAAACGATGAAAAGTCTGGAGAAAAAACTGCCGGAAAAGATTTTTAAACGCATTCACCGCTCCTACATCATCAATATCGACCGCGTCGAGGCCGTGATGGGCAACATGATTGAAATTACCGAAAAGGGCGCGAAAAAACACCTGCCGATCGGGAAGAATTATCGGTCGGAGTTGCAGGATTTGGTGAATAAGAATCGGTTGTGAGGAGTGGAGAGTTGAGAGTGGAGAGTTGAGAGTTGAGAGTTGAGAGTGGAGACGTTCCGAGTTAGGGTAACGCAAAAGCCCGAATTTCTTCAAAAAGAAATTCGGGCTTTTGCGTTGCTCGCCGTCCACCGTAATGCCGTCCACCGTCAACCGTCTTCAAATTCGGGCTTTTGCGTTGCTCGCCGTCCACCGTAAAATCGTCCACCGTCCACCGTCTTCACACAGCTACCTTCGCCCGAATACCCGGATGCGGGTCGTAATTTTCTAACGTAAAATCCTCAAACTCAAAAGCAAAAATATCTTTCACCTCGGGATTTATTTTCATCGTCGGCAGCGGACGCGGCTCGCGGGACAACTGCAATTTTGCCTGCTCGACGTGATTGCTGTACAAATGCACATCGCCGAAAGTGTGAATAAATTCACCGACCTCTAAATCACAAACCTGCGCCGTCATCATGGTCAGTAAGGCGTAAGAAGCAATGTTGAACGGCACACCGAGAAAAATATCCGCCGAGCGTTGGTAGAGTTGGCAGCTTAATTTTCCGTCGGCGACGTAAAACTGAAACAGCGCGTGACAGGGCGTCAAAGCCATGTCGCTCAACTCACCCGCATTCCAGGCATTGACAATAATCCGGCGGCTGTCGGGGTTGTTTTTAATCGTCTCGACGGCATTCGCAATTTGGTTGACCGTCTCGCCGTTCGGCTTTTGCCAGGCGACCCATTGCTTGCCGTAGATCGGTCCCAAATCTCCGTTCTCATCCGCCCATTCGTTCCAAATCCGCACGCCGTTTTCCTGCAAATATTTGACATTGGTATCGCCTTTCAAAAACCACAAAAGTTCGTAAACGATGCTTTTCAGATGCAATTTCTTGGTCGTCGTCATCGGAAATCCTTTGCTCAAATCAAAGCGCATCTGATAGCCGAATTTACTGAACGTCCCTGTCCCCGTCCGGTCGGATTTTTGGGTGCCGTTTTCGAGTAAATCGCGGAGTAAATCTAAATATTGATTCATGGTTGGTGGTTGTTGAACGATAGTGAAATCCCGTACTTTAGTCGTGAATAGTTGATGGTTGACAGACGGTTACCGCTGCATGATTAAACAACCGATTAAATCAAATCAGTGTATTTTAAATTAAAATTACCGGTAGATTCTTGTGACTGTGCCTTCCGTCCGCCGTCAAACCGTCCGCCGTTCACCGCAAAAAATGCAATATTACTTTTTTTTACTCACTCGCCGAATATGCACTTCTCCGAACAATTCGTCTTAACTTATGGTTACAAAATTAAACAAACACAAATGCCTAAAACTACAACCTTAGTCCTGCTTTTATTATTGCCGATTTTCCTTTTTTCTCAAGCAAATTGGGAGTTAAAGAAAGATGAAGACGGCATTCAAGTCTTTTGGCGCGAAGCCGCAGACAGCGATATAAAAGAGATAAAAATTGTTTTCGACGTCGATGCCTCCCTCAACAGCATCGCCGCGCTGATGTCCGATGTCGATAATTACACAACTTGGGTTTATGCGACTTCGCACGCAGACCTGACTAAGGATTTGGGCAACAATACCATGATTTATTACAACATCGTCGATTTTCCGTGGCCGCTCGACGACCGCGATTTGTACTTGCACACCACGCTGACCCAAAATTCGCAAACCAAAATATTAACCTCGCTCAGCTACGCAATGCCCGATTATCGAGACGATACGGAAGAAATGGTGCGCATCAAAAAAGCCGATATAGTTTGGACGGTCACACCTCTTTCTACACAAAAAGCAAAAATAGAATACAGTCTGCTCACCGACCCCGGCGGTTCTCTGCCCGCATTTCTCATCAATATTGCCTCCGATTACGGCCCGTTTAAAACCATGCAGATTTTTCGGGAGCAGCTCGCCCTCCCTCGTTACCGCGACGCGCTTTATCCGAACATTGAAGAATTACAACTCACCGAAAAAAAGTAATCTCCTTGCACTAAACTGACAACCGTTCTTCCCGTTTGCTGTTTCCTTTGAAAATAAAATAGTGGTTGAATCTTCCGTAAACGGTTAATTAAACAAATCGGAAGCGGTTAAAAATTCCGGCAAAAAATCCGTCTTTTAATCAATTTCCAAACTTTTCAAAGATACGAAAGCCGTCCACCAACTACCAACCAACAACCACCAACCAAACAGTTATGAGTTACCGCAGCATGATGGACTGTGTCCGCGATTTAGAAAAACACGGTCATTTAATCAGAATAAAATCTGAGGTCGATCCGCATTTGGAAATGGCAGAAATTCACTTCCGCTTTTTTGCAGCGGGCGGTCCGGCTGTCTTTTTTGAGAATGTTAAAGGCAGCCCCTTCCCCGCCGTTTCCAACATTTACGGCACACACGAACGCACGGATTTTATTTTCCGGAAAACTTTGGAAAAAGTAAGGAAAGTCACGGAAATAAAAGCCGACCCGGCTAATTTCCTGAAAGACCCGATGCGTTACGTGTCCGCGCCGTTTACCGCGCTGTCCGCACTGCCGCGCAAGCGATTTTTCGGTGCCCCCATTCTCTACGGTGAGACGACCATCGACCAACTGCCTCAAGTAAAATCGTGGCCGATGGACGGCGGTGCTTTTGTGACTTTACCGCAGGTTTTTACCTTGCCGCCGAACGAAGATTCGATTATGAAATCGAATATCGGCATGTATCGTATCCAACTGACGGGCAACGAATATGAACTCAACAAAGAAATCGGGCTGCACTACCAACTGCACCGGGGCATCGGCGTACACCACACCGAGTACAACAAAAGCGACGAACCGTTTCGGGTGTCGATTTTTATCGGAGGCCCGCCGTCACACGCTTTCGCGGCGATTATGCCGCTGCCGGAAGGGCTTTCCGAAGTCACTTTTGCGGGCATGTTAAACGGTCACAGCTTTGGTTATGTGCGCAAAGACGGGCACGTGCTGTCGGCGGATGCGGACTTTGTGATTACGGGAACTATCAGAAAAGGCGAGAAAAAACCCGAAGGTCCGTTCGGCGACCACCTCGGTTACTATTCTTTGGAACATGAATTTCCGGTGATGGATGTCGAGAAGGTTTACCACCGTAAAGACGCCGTTTGGCACTTTACCGCCGTGGGCAGACCGCCGCAGGAGGACAGCAGTTTCGGCTATTTGATTCATAAAATTGTCGAGGCACTGACCCCGCAGGAATTTCCCGGTATCGTCGATGTCAATGCGGTCGATGCTGCCGGCGTGCACCCGCTGCTGTTGGCGGTCGGCAGCGAAAGATACATGCCTTTTCGGGAAAGAAAACCGGAGGAAATTTTGACGCAAGCCAACCATTTACTCGGCAAAGGACAGACAACGCTCGCCAAATTTCTTATCATTGCCGCCAAAGACGACGACCCGACTTTGACCGCCGGCGACATCCCGAAATTTTTTAACCACGTTTTGGAAAGAGTGGATTGGACGCGCGATTTGCACTTCCAAACCCAAACGACGATGGACACTTTGGACTACTCGGGCGACGGTTGGAATGCCGGCTCAAAAGTCGTTATTGCCTGCTGCGGTGATAAAAAACGGGAGTTGAAAGCGGAATTGCCCTACGATTTTTCTTTGCCGGAAGGCTTCAAAAATCCGCAATTCGTGCAGCCGGGCATCATGGTTATCGAAGGCAAAAAATTCACGGGAACGGAAAGTTACGAAGAATGCAATACTTTAACCGACTACCTGCAACAGTTTGATTTAGAGGGTATTCCGATGATTATTCTCGCCGACGATGCAGACTTCGTCACCGAAACACTGAACAACTTTTTGTGGGTCGGTTTTACCCGCGTCAATCCTTCACACGACATTCACGGAGTAGATGCCTTCGTCCGTCACAAACACTGGGGCTGCAACGGCCCGATTGTCATGGACGCCCGCATTAAACCGCACCACGCGCCGCCTTTGGTACGCGATGAGGCAACGGTAAAGAAAGTGGATAAATTATTTGCTCCGGGCGGTGAGTTGCATGGGGTGCTGCCGGAGGTGAAGCAGAATTCGGTAGTGCTGAATCCGTAGCATCGACTTCAGTCGATAGGCTATGGAAAATTTGTTTTAGCAGGTCGGTTAAAACCGACGCTACGGTGCGACTCAATCAGCACCTCGGATGCGGATTTTTCGATGGAAGTCGAAATGATGCTCATCTGTGGTGCTACTGTGTTTATATCAACCGAATGCTATATTGAACTGTGTGCTTCAAAAGAAAAGTTTGATAGAATGTTTTGGACACAGAGACGCAAAGCAGTCTAAAATCTAATATCTAACGTCTAAAATCTCCCTCTCAATCACACAACAAAAAAATCGGCTCCAGGGTAATCGTATTCGACTGATTCCCCGCCCGGTCGGTAATAAAAACTTGGTAAATTACCGTATCCCGTTGAAACTCCGGAAAGGCATCGCTGACCGGCAGACAGCCCGCAGCACCCGGCGGCGGTGTACAGCAAGTGCTGACCGGCAGACGAATTTCCCCGCTGATACCGCTGTCGTTACCGAAGTTCGGCACCTGCGGCATCGAGCGTCGAATGGTGTCATTGCCCTGCGAAGAGCGCGTGTCGATGAGAAAAATATTGCGGTCGTTTTCGGAAGAACCGATGTCGCCGTCACCGTCCATGAAATTAATGACAACAAAAGCAGAGTCCACCGCCTGACGGATGACATTGCTGTCGATGCGCTCGAAACTGATTTCCGGCTCGGGCGGAAAATCGGGTTCTTTGGTGCAGGCGGTAACGGCGAGTGCCGTGATAATGAATAATCCGATAATTCTCAACATAGATTTATTTTTACTTTTTCAGAGTACTTTGTTTAAACGATAACACAAAGACTTTAGTTTTGCGCCGCTATGACGGGATTAACTTTTGCCGACGAACGACAATTTTTATTTGATAAAGTCAAAAACACGGACGGTCGTGATTTTAATGAAATTGCCCTGCAAATCTGCAAATTTCAGGCAAAATATAACCCGCTGTACCGCGATTTTTTGCAACTGCTCGGCGTCTCCCCCGCTGCAATCGACTCGGCCGAAAAAATTCCCTTCCTGCCCATTCAATTTTTCAAAAGTCATACTGTTAAGACAGGCAATCCCGAAACGAAAATTGTTTTTACCAGCAGCGGCACAACCGGAAAAAACACCGCACGACATTACGTGAGTAATCCAAATTTTTACCTCGATATTTGTCAAAAAATATGGGCGGAAAATTACGGACAAGTAAAAGATTACTGCGTCTTAGCACTACTGCCCGCTTATTTGGAACGCGAAGGCTCTTCCCTTATTTTTATGGCACAAAAATTTATCGAAGAGTCCGCCGACCCGGACAGCGATTTCTTTTTACATGACACCAAAAAACTCTTACGGGTCATTCAACAAAAACAACGAGAAAAGAAACCTGTTTTGTTATTAGGTGTTACTTTCGCGTTGCTCGACTTAGCGGAAAAATACCGTCCCGACCTCTCCGGCGTCACTGTTACGGAGACCGGCGGCATGAAGGGCAGACGCAAAGAAATGACACGCGGCGAGCTGCACGATTTTCTGTGTAAATCCTTCAATGTCAATGAAATACACTCGGAATACGGCATGACGGAACTGATGTCCCAAGCCTATTCCAAAGGTCAGGGCATATTTCAACCGTCTTCATCTTTGCGCGTTTTTACGCGAGAAGTAACCGACCCTCTAAGTCGGCAAAAAGTCGGAAAAACCGGCGTCGTCAACATTATCGACTTGGCGAATATCGACTCTTGTGCCTTCATCGCCACCGATGATTTAGGAAAAGTTTACGCCGACGGCAGCTTTGAAATTTTAGGAAGATTGGACGCGAGTGATGTAAGAGGTTGCAATTTGTTGGTTTTGTAACTTCGACCTTCAGGTCGTTGTGTCAGGACGACTTAAAAGTCGCCGTTACTAATTACACAGTAACCCCGACCTTCAAGTCGTCGTATTGAAATGACTTACAAGTCGCCAATAAAAAATTATTCAAATTAAGTTGGAAAGCAGACTTTTTCAAGTCTGAATTTGACATTTGACAATATTATTAGTTTTTGAAAACGAATCGGTCAGCACAGCAGTCTAACATCTAAAATCTAATATCTAACATCTCTAATATATATGAATAACTCAATCCGCTTCACCTTCCTCGCCTGCTCCCTCTTCTTCCTCGGCGGCTGCATCGTGCCCGAAAATCCCTACACCGCCGTCGCGCCGGGTACGTGGCGGGGCGTGCTGCGTTTGGAGCCGCGCTACATTACGCCCAACCCCAAAGGCGAGCCTTTGCCCGAGAAAATGGACATGGAATTTGAGGAAGTCACCGACGGCGAGTTGCCGTTTCTGATGGAGGTTATTTACGAGAACGAAAACGATTTTTATATCGAAATCATCAACGGCGAAGAGCGCATTCGGGCGACGGATATCGTCATCGGGCGCAATCCCGCAACTGCGAAAGACACGATACGCATTGACTTCCCCGTTTACGACACCTACATTTCCGCGATTTTTGAAGCAAATGTCATGGAAGGAACCTGGAACGTGCCCGCACGCGGTCAGTACCAAATTCCTTTCGTGGCGATGTACGGCGACGGCTACCGTTTTACGCGGCTGCGCAAAGAGCCGACTGTCGATATTTCGGGCAGATGGGAGGTCATGTTCGGCACGGACACGGAAGAACCCTACCCTGCCGTCGGTGAGTTTAAGCAGGACGGCAATCACGTCACGGGTACTTTTCTGACGGAAACCGGCGATTTTCGCTACCTCGAAGGCACCATTCAACACAACGCCAAAAAGGGTTATAACAAACTGTACCTCTCGGTTTTCGACGGCAGTCATGCCTTTTTATTTGAAGCAAAAGTCACCGAAGACGATAAAATGGTCGGTATTTTTCGGTCGGGAAAACATTACGAAACGACCTGGACGGCTTCCCGAAATTCCGAAGCGACTTTAAAAGATGCCAACGAATTGACTTTCTTGAACGAAGGCTACGAAACCCTCGACTTTAGTTTTGCGACACCGGAAGGCAAAATGCTTTCGCCGCAAAATCCGGAGTACGACGGAAAAGTTCGCATCGTGCAAATTTTGGGAACTTGGTGCCCGAATTGCCGCGACGAGACCCGCTTTTTGACCGAATATTTAGCCGAAAATCCGGATAAGAACCTTGCCGTCATGGGTTTGGCTTTTGAAAAATACGCAGACAAAACCAAAGCCGACGAAAAGGTCGTAAATTATCAAAAGCGGATGAATATTCCTTACGAGATTGCGGTTGCGGGCGTTTCCGATAAGAAAGAAGCCGCCAAAGCATTACCGGCACTCAACCACATTTTATCTTATCCGACTATGATTATTATGGATAAAAAGGGCAAAGTGCGTCAAATTCACACGGGATTTTCGGGACCGGCGACGAGTGCCTACGCTGACTTCAAAAAAGAATTTGATAATTTAATATCTGAATTATCCGCCGAGGAGATTTAAAAATTTTCCCTACTTTTACGCATTCAAAACAACGAACAGCACTACGGGTAAACTACACACACCTTAACCTGAACCGGGCGAAAATCCGAATTATCGCCCCGTAAAAAAAGTGCCGTTTAATATGAGTAAGCAACTGACTTTAGCTTATTGTGCAGATAACAGAGACCGTGCCGAGCAAATCATCAACGATTTGGCGGGCAGCGGTTACACCTTTAATCTTACCGCTTGCACAGACAATCCGTCCGGCCTCGGCGTCGCTCTCAGCGGTCAACCGGGAAAAATCATTCTTCTCGTCAGCGACAACTTTCTGAAAGCCACCGCTTGCATGAAAGACGCGCTGTCGTGGTTTCAAAGTCTCGACGCGGGTAATCGCCTGCTGCCCGTCGTCATTGACGGTTGGCGCATGGAAAACGGTGAACGTCAGTCGGTTACGACGAGTTTCGACCGGGTGAGCAACGTGATAAAGTACATGAATTTTTGGCAGGAAAAGTACTTGGAACTGCGCAAAGAAAAACGCGAAGAGGACGATGTCAATGCCGAAAAACTGAAAACCGTGCGCAATATTTCTACCGAAGTCGGTGAGTTTTTGCGTCACATTCGCGGTACGAAATACGTGTCTTTCAACGATTTCAGCCACAATAATTACGAGCAATTTTTTACTTGGAATAACGATAAAGCCGCACACGCCGGTTTTCAAACCAACCACGCGCCCGCCGTCAGTCAAACGCTGCCGGTGCCGGAAGAGGTGACAGAAACACCCCCTGCCTCGGAAAACTTACCGGCGGAACCGCCCGTGCAGGAGGTCATTCCCGCAGAAAATATCGAAGTCGCAGCGGAAACGGCGGAGCAAATCGTCGCACCCGCAGCGTCCGAAGACTCGCCGGTTGAACCGCCCGCGCAGGAAGTCATTCCCGCAGAAAATATCGAAGTCGCAGCGGAAACGGCGGAGCAAATCGTCGCGCCCGCAGAGTCCGAAAATTTACCGGCGGAACCGCCCGCACAGGAAGTCATTCCCGCAGAAAATATCGAAGCAGAAACGGTGGAGCAAATCGTCGCACCTGAGTCGAAAATCGACATTCCCGATGAAACCCTTCTCGCCGGCATTCCGGGCATCGACTTATTGAGCAATGTGGCGGAAACTGAAACCGAATCGACGGACGCCGACGAGCTTTCCGATGATTTGGAAGAACTGTTGAACGACAAGCAGGAAGATACGAACGACAATGATTTGACGCGGATTGCCGATGAAGTTGCCGCCGAAGAAACCGAGGACAGGCAGGAAGATTTGGATGATTTGGACGACGAAATTTTTGAGGAAAACCCGGCGGAAGATGAGGCTTATGTCGGCGAGGAAACCCGCGACGACCTCGACGATTTTTTTGCGGAAGACCAAAAAGAGTCTTTATCGGAAACGGAAGAAGAAGAAACAATCATCAGCGACGATGCCAAGCGCGATGACATCGAGCGTATTTTGACCGAATCGAAAGCCGCCCTCACCGACGGTCGCGTGCCGGAAGCCTTGAATACGCTGCGCGCAGGCACGGAAAAATACGCCGACCAGGTGCATTTGCGCTATTATTACGCTTACGTTTTGGCGAACAGCGCGAATAATTTTGAGGAAGCAAAAGATGAATTGCAAGAGGTGCTGCAACAGGCGCCGGGTCACGCCGACGCGCATTATCTGCGCGGTGAAATCGCGGAGTTCGAGCAGGATTGGTTTACCGCTAAAAAGAGTTACGCCCGCGTTATCGGTCTCAACGGCGATTATCCGAACGTACATTACCGCATCGCGACCGTCCTCGCCAATCACTTCGCGGGTCAGGATGAACTTGCGGCGGATTATTTTAAAATCGCCCTCAAACGCGACAAAACCAACGCCGACGCGCACTTTCAGGCGGCGCGTTTGTATGAGCGTAAATTAAACAACCCCGAAAAAGCCAAAAAATATTACAAAAAAACGCTGAAACTCGAACCGCACAATGCCGAAATTTATCTCGGATTGGCGCGCATCGCACGGTCGGAAAACGATGCGGCAAAAGCCATCGACTACTACCGGCAAGCCGTCGATGTGGACTCGAATTTGGCAACGGAGCGCAATCAAAGATTATTTGCGCCCGATTTAGTCAGCGGCAATCACGAGCGCAGTCGCCTCTCGGCAGAAAAAATGCAGCGTTTGCAACAGGAAAACGAAAGTCTGCAAAGTAAACTGAGCGAGCTGGAGTCGCTGTTGGAAAAACAGACCGCCGACCAAGAAAAAATTTCGCAGTCCTTGCAACAAATGACGGCAGGCGGTAAGGAATTATCCAACGGACATCACGCGGAGGCGACAGACCCGGTCGAGCCGGAAGCAGCAGAGCCGACGACGGAAGTAAAAACCGTGTTCATCACCGGGGCAACATCGGGCATCGGCAAAGCGACTGCAGAAATTTTCGCCCGCAACGGACACCGCCTGATAATTACCGGGCGACGCGCGGAGCGTTTGGAGAAATTGCGGAATGATTTTCAAGAGAATTATCATGCGGAAGTGCGCGTTTTAAATTACGATGTGCGCGACCCCGACGCGGTGCGCAAAGCCGTACACAGCCTTGAAGGCGAAATGCGCGTGCCCGATATATTGATAAATAATGCGGGTCTGGCAAAAGGTTTTTCGTCAATCCATGAGGGCGAAATGCGACACTGGGAGCAGATGATTGACACGAATATCAAAGGTTTGCTGTATATGACGCGCGCCGTTTCGCCGGGTATGGTCGCACGACGCAGCGGGCACATTATCAACGTTTGCTCGACGGCGGGGCACGAGGTTTACCCCAACGGTAACGTCTATTGCGCCACCAAACACGCGGTCGATGCGCTGACGAAAAGTATGCGAATTGATTTACACAAACACAATATCAGAGTGAGTCAGGTCAGTCCCGGACACGTTGAAGAGACGGAGTTTGCGGTAGTACGCTTTGACGGAGACAAGGAGCGGGCGAAAATTTACGAAGACTTCCGACCGCTGCGCGCCGCCGATGTAGCCGAGGCGATTTATTTTATGGCAACACGCCCGGCGCACGTTAATGTACAAGACATTTTAATGATGGGAACGCAGCAGGCGAACAGTAACTACCTCGACCGCAGCGGAAGATGAGGTGAGATTTTTTTTGGGAAAAAGTCATATTTCTCCTTTCAAAAATGCAGGGGGATTTATACTTTTGTCCGACAAACATTTTAACCGTATGCTGCGTTTTGCCGTTGCATCTATCACAAAATTCACCGACCAATGACTACTAAACCTCGCGTTGTTAAGGACTACGAAAAACTCGACGAGAGCGTATTGCAGCAAATAAAACTAAGCTATCCGCGCGGTTTTCACAAGCATCTTGTCAAATTTAAAAACGCAAAAGGCGACCTCGTTTCCGCCCTGCCCTTCGAAGCGGAAGACAAATATTACCTCGTGCGCATGACCGTACAGGAAGCCCGCGATATCATCGAAGACGATGACGATTACAACGATGACGGTATTTTGAAAGCCGACATTCGGGAAGACTATGCCGAAAAACTGGAAAATGATTTTGCCGAGGAAGGTATGGATATTCTCGACGACGATACGGACGGCTTTGCCGAAGACGATGAGGACGACGATGACTAAGTAATGATAAAAAATAACTTCCCCATTTTGACAGGTCAAACTTCCTTCATTTTTCACTTCAAATCACTCAAAGTATCAACAATTATCGTGCTTTGAAGCCAAAACTGAAAAAAGTTATACTCTGTCAAAATACAGAATTTATTCTCTTATCATTACTAAACTCTATTTCACACATAAAATAAAAAGCGATACGGCAAATTATTCCGTATCGCTTTTTTATTTGAAATTTTCACCCGAAAATTTGGTAATATCTTGGTTAATGTGTTAAATTCGCCGCTGATTACAATGCGCCTCTTACCTGTATGTTTAATTACTCCCCTCTTTTCGTTTAAAATTTTTTCGTTACACACTATTTTCTTAACCATGAAACTGCGACGTTTTTTCTCCGTCTTCTTGTCCGCACTTCATCAAAACAGGATTATGCACAGTAAAAAGATGAAAAAGCTAAACCGATTTATTTCCAAACTGACAGCCTCTGCCGCTAAAAATTTGAAAGGCGACAGAAAATTTTCCGCCCAATCACAATCCGATTTGCAAGACTCGCCTTCCGTGATGCTTGCATACAACTCTCCCCAAAACAATCAACAGCAAGACTAAAATTTTTACCAACTAAAACAGCAAAAAACAAAAGGCTGACCGTTTTATCGCGGTCGGTCTTTTTTTGTTTA
>JAHDCG010000168.1:0-5393 GCA_020629965.1 Saprospiraceae bacterium
TTGACGGTTGACGGTTGACGGTTGACGGTTGACGGTTGACGGTTGACGGTAATTTCGTTGTTTGGAACTGAATGCTGATTTGAATTATAATTTATTGCAAAAAAATGATTTTTTTTCGGGATAAATGAGGATTGAGGAATAAATTTGGTTTGGCTATGTCTTAAATCGAAAACGGAAACAGCAGTAAAAAAAACTTACCTCTTTGGAAACCGATATCCCTCGGCGTTGTAGAGACGCGGGAAAACGCGTCTAAGGTTACACGAGCAATTTTTATCCGAATGCAGATTTAGATAAAACACAATTTTAGTTGTTTACTCCCGGCAAGACGTCGCAGTGCAACGTCTCTACGCAGGGGCATTCGTTTTGGGAGACGGGATTAACGCAATTTTATCGTTTGCTCCGAAGAGAGACGCGTTTTCCCGCGTCGGCACAAAATCCGCTTTCACTAACCCCAAAAATGCCAACGGCATGAGGCACTTCAGCCCGGTACGTTAGTGCCGGGGTTTCTAAATCCTCTCAACTCTTCGCCAGCCGCATCATAAACTTCGTCTCAAAAATCGTGTATATGATATAAATCGGAATAAAAGGCAGCACTACCAAACGGTTTGACGGCTGCACCGCATAAATGTAGCCGATGACGAGAATGACGGACAGGAAAAGTTTTCCCATAATTACCATCATGATAAAGCGAATAAAATCGTTTTTGTTGTCGGAAGCGGCGGCTTTGGTGCCGAGCAAATGTACGGTTAAACTAAACAGCGTAAAGAAAATAATGCTCATCCACGTTACGGGTGCGTAAGGCGGAAAACCGGGAACGGTGTTGCTCAAAATTAAGGTAAGCGCAACCAAAGGCAAGGTTACGAAGGCGAGGTTTTTCAGAAAGTTTCGGTGCGTCATGAAGGGTTATCAATGTACGAAAAAGGGCAGATTATTTGTCGTCTTTTTTGGGCGGGAAAAGCAATTCGCGCAGCACGGAATACATGCCGACGAGCAGGAAAAGCAGGGACAAACCCGCCGTCCAGTAAGGTGTCTCATTACCGACGCGCTCATCTATATACTGACCGAGCAGCACGCCGAGTACCACGGCACCGGCGAGCGTAAACGCCATGCCGCCGTACTTGGCATACACTTTTCGGTTTGTATCAGCGGCTTGCTTCTGCCGCCGTTGCTTTTCCGTTAGGTCTTGCTTCGACAATGGTTTTAGCTTGTTTTGGTTTCGGTGAGCCGTTGGTAGCCGCACCGTTCAGACGGACATCGCCGATGAGTACCGCGCCCGGCTGCACGATGAGTTTGCTGTAACGAATTTCGCCCTCTACGTGCGCATTTTCGCGGATATTGAGCAGGTCTTTGACGTGGATGTTGCCGACGAATTTGCCTTCGATGACGGCATTTTGGCAGCGTACCTCGCCGTCGATTTTGCCGTCCGGACCGACGATAACTTTTGCCTCGCAGTGCAAAGTACCGCTGATGGTACCGTCGATGCGGATGTCGCTTTTTGAAGTCACATTACCCTCTACGGTAGTGCCGGCGACGAGACTGTTCAAGCCCTGACTTTGCGGCATTCCGTTGGCGGATGCACTGCGGGCGGGGCTTGCTGATTTCTTATTACTTCCGAACATGTGTTGGTTAAATTTAATGTGCGAAACGCGGAATTCTCCTCCAAACGCACCTGATTATCAGGCCGTTATACGCTCTAATATTTTCTAATTCTCAGTATTGTCCCGTTAAAATCGAGACGATGTTTGTTCGCAAAAATTGTGTAGTTTTCTGCCGAACGTTAATTCTTCGGGTATAGGTTTCGAGCCGCAAATTTGTTGAAAAAATATCAAATCTTAACGTTTGCGGCGCAAAAATATACTTTTCCGAAAAGCGAAAGTAAGTAAAGTTTTACATTTACGGAAAAAGCGAACGGATTATTCAATTATATATTTATTTTCAGTAAGTGAAAGGAGCAAGTAAGAGTCGGGAAAAAGGTACGAGGTACTTATTTTCTCCCGGCATCTAAAATATACCGAAGCACTGTTTAATTTTCTCAAATTCAAGTACCCCGTACCTTTCGGCAAGTACAATAGATAAAGCAAGTGCCCCCGTCCGCCGTCAACCCTCCACCGTCCACCGCAACACAGCCTTCGCCGTATTCTGCCCGTCCATCGCCGCCGAAATAATACCGCCCGCGTAGCCTGCCCCCTCCCCTGCGGGAAACAAACCCTCGATTTCCGGGTGCATATAAGTCGCCCGGTCACGCGGCACTTTGACCGGCGCACTCGTCCGACTTTCCGTACCGATGACGTTGGCATCATCGGTAAAATAACCGTTCATTTTTTTACCGAAAACGCGGACACCCGCACTCAATCTTTCGTAAATACCCTGCGGCAAAAGCGCGTGCAAAGGCGCGGGATACAACCCCGGAATGTACGAACTGTCGGGCACACTTTTCGACATTCTGCCCTTCGCAAAATCGGTCAAACGCTGCGCCGGTGCCCGCTGTGAGCCGTCGCCGTAGTTAAACATCGCTTGCTCCACGGCTTTTTGCAATTCCAAAGCGGCAAAAACCCCGTGCTTGGCGTAAGGCGCCAAGTCCTCCGTGCGCACCTCGACGACCGTACCCGAATTGGCAAAAGGACTGTCACGCCGCGACATTGACATGCCGTTGACGACCAACTCGCCGGGTGCCGTAGCCGCCGGCACGACCAGGCCGCCCGGACACATACAAAAGGAAAAAACGCCCCGGTCTTTCACCTGCGTCGTCAGCGAATAACTCGCCGCCGGCAGGTTTTCTTCGCGCTGCGGTTGATTGTATTGCGCCCGGTCGATGAGCGACTGACTGTGCTCGATGCGCACGCCGAGGGCAAAGGGTTTGGCTTCGATTTTTACGCCGCGCCGGTGCAGCAGGTAGTACATGTCACGCGCCGAGTGACCGGTGGCGAGGATGGTGGCTTCGGCAAAATGCTCGTCTTTTTCGTTGACGATGACACCGCGCATGACCTTGTTTTCGATGATTAAATCAGTGACCTGCGCGTCAAAATGCACCTCGCCGCCGTACTGCTCGATGGTCGCCCGCATATTCGCCACGATGCCGGGCAGTTTATTACTGCCGATGTGCGGGTGCGCGTCGGTGAGAATGTCGGATTTTGCGCCGTGCTCGACGAAAAGTTGCAGAGCTTTTTTAATTTTTCCGCGTTTGTGCGAGCGGGTGTACAGCTTGCCGTCGGAGTAAGTACCTGCCCCGCCCTCACCGAAACAGTAGTTGCTGTGCGGATTGACGACGCCGTCCTGCTGAATGGCTTTGAGGTCGCGGCGGCGGGCACGCACGTCTTTTCCGCGGTCGAATACGACGGGTTTCAGTCCGAGTTCGAGCATTTCCAAAGCAGCAAAATAGCCGCAGGGACCGGCACCGATAATGAGGACGGGCTCGCAGTCGGAAACATCTTTAAAATTGTCGGAAATAACGGGTTCGGCGGGCAACTGACCGGCGGAGGTAAGCTCGATGCGCATCAGGTAAAACGGCTGTCTTTGCCGAGCGTCGATGCTGCGGCGTAAAATACGCCAATCACTGATATTGTCGGCTTTGAGACCCGCTTTTTTGGCGGCGCGACCTTTGATAAAGTCGGCATTATGCAAGTCTTTGGGCAAGACTTTGATTTCGATTGTTTTTGTCATAATTAACGACCGGGAGTTATCCGGTAAGTTTGTTTGGTGTTTATTTGTTTACTAAGCGAATGCTTAGTCCCGCACTTCAGTCGGGATCGTTTAATTGCTGCGCCCGGTTGAACCGACATCCTTTGGACTTTTAAACAAAGCAATAAAACGCAAAAGTACGGGTCTCGGAGCGCATTCTTTGCAAAATATTCCTGTTTTCAAAAATCATTAACGCCTTTTGTTTGTTAGGATTAAAACGATGCGGCGGCGGAAAAGTCCGGATACTTGGCTACCTTTGCACGCACAAACGATGATAAAATTTTAGGATATGAAGTGGAATACAATCGAGTCGGTTAACGACCTCAACGCCATTGCGGAGCGCAGTAAAACCGTGCCTTGTTTGATATTTAAACACAGCACACGCTGCCCCGTCAGTTCGATGGCGCGTTACCGATTGGAAGACGATTGGAATTTTCCCGAGGCGGAATTGGAGCCGTATTTTTTGGATTTAATCAAGCACCGTGATATTTCACAAGCGATTGCGCAGGACTTTCAAGTACACCACGAGTCGCCGCAGGTGCTGTTAATTCGCAACGGAGAATGCACTTACGACGCCTCGCATTTGGACATTACGGTAGATGAAATTCGGGAATGCTACGCGGACGTTTAGAAAGAAACGGTACTGATGTTTTTTACTAAAAAGCGGAGCAGAGTAAATCTAATGAGAAAAAACGGAAATTTGCATTGCACAAAACACCGCAACAAACAATTAAATTCGGGGTCTCAAGCAAAACCTGCCTGACAACCGGCAACCGGCAACCGACAACCAACACATGACAAGATTATTTGAAACCGAAGACGGCTCGCATTCTCTTTTTTCGGAAGAATTTAATGTGAGTTATCATTCCAAATTCGGGGCGATACAGGAAACCAAACACGTTTTTATTGAAGCGGGATTGCGCTACAAGGCAGTGCTGGGTAAAGAACTGCGCATTTTGGACATCGGATTCGGCACGGGTTTGAATGCCTTTATGACGCTGCTCGAAGCGGAAAAACGCGGTCTTTCGGTCGATTATACGGGCGTAGAGGCTTTTCCGATTAGTAAAGAGCTTTCGGACAAATTAAACTATCCCGAACTGACCGGACACCCCGAAAAAGAGGAAATTTTCCGTCAACTGCACTCCGATAATTGGGGAGAAACGGTGCAATATACCGAAACTTTTAAAGCGACAAAAGTCAAAAAGAAGTTTCAGGACTTGGATTTTAAAGAGCGTTTCGATATTGTGTATTTCGATGCTTTTGCGCCGGGTTCGCAGCCCGAATTGTGGGAAGCACCCGTTTTACAAATCATGCACGATGCCTTGGTTAAAGGCGGTGTTTTAGTGACTTACTGCGCCAAAGGCGATGTCAAAAGAACCTTAAAAGCTATCGGTTTTGAAGTGGAGAAGTTGACCGGCCCTCCGGGGAAGCGGGAGATGACGCGGGCTACTAAGTAGGTGGTTGGTGGTGGTTGGTAGGTGGTGGCAAAATTAGATACGTTTTGAATTAAAATTCGATTTTAAAAAGTTTTGACATTTAAAATTCCTGATTTCCTTTAAAATAAGAGAACAAGAATTTCAAAATTAAACCACAGTCTCAGACGCGAAGAAAGTTCCCCCGCTCCGGGGGTTAGGGGGTTTGAGACGCAAGCAATACGACTAATGAACCTAAAAATAATCGGCACCCTTATCGGCTTTATCCTTTTTATTTTCGGG
>JAHDCG010000168.1:5493-11714 GCA_020629965.1 Saprospiraceae bacterium
AATGAACCTAAAAATAATCGGCACCCTTATCGGCTTTATCCTTTTTATTTTCGGGCTGTTGTCCCTGATACTGAGCGTTGCCGGATTGCAATTTTCCTACCTCACTTTCCTCGACGGCCCGAGCAAGACCTTCGGGTTATTGGCGCGTCTGGCAATGATATTTTTGGGCATCATTGTTATTGCGGCGTCGCGTACCGATTGGGCAGCCGAGCGGGCGGAATTGGAGGAAGCGGAATAGAGAAAATCTCCCGACTTTTTTCTCATTTTGTAAACGCAAACAATGAACAAACTACAAACTACGACTTACTTACTCTTAATTTTTCTCACCTTTTCCTGCGGAAGTGAGGTTTCGGAAATTGAAACCGACGGAGATGACGTAAATACAACCGTTATCATTCCCGAAAAACCCGCATCGACCGAACTCGTCGCCAATATCGACTACCTGCGGCTGCGCAACAGTCCGGGTACGAGCGGCGAGACTTTGGCGATGTTTCAAAAAGGCGAAGTGCTGTACGACCTCGGCGAGGTAAGCGATTTTACAACAGCGGTCGAATTGCGCGGTGTGAAATACAACGAACCGTGGCTCAAAGTCAAAACCCGCGAGGGTCAGGAAGGCTGGATTTACGCCGGCGGCGTATATTTTAACACGGACGAGGCGAGCGAAACGATGGAAAAATTGCACCGAAAACGCTTGGCTTCCTTCTACGGAAAAGACATTGCGGAAGACATTTTTGACTACAAAGCATCGTACCGAAAAGCGCGGACGGAAGAGCAATTTGCCGCGCTCATTCGCAAAGGCGAACGCGTGACGGAGGAAGTCAACAGCATGAACGAAAAGAAACTGCCGATGCCGCGTGAGATGTTCAGCGGGGAGGAGCAGCCCGATTTGCGTTGGTTGGAAGAGGCATTTCCGGGTTACATTCTCGGCTCGGCGGCGGAAGGCACGATTTTGTATTTGCGACGCGATTGGAAGCAATTCGCTGAGAAAGCCGACAAAACGCGCGGCAAAGCGCACGATGATTTCGTAGATTTGGCGCTGATGGTACACGGCGCGGACAGCATCGAATATGACTACCCGGCGTACTTCATGCAGACGTGGGACTACGGCGGTCACAGCCTGCTCGGCGAAGGAAAACACCTCGCTATTCTCACTGCCGCCAACGAAATGCTCGCCAAACACCCCGGTTATCTCGAAGCCGAAATTGAACAAATCAAAGCCGACCTCGTACACGATATGACGGCTTCGCCGCAAGGCTATTGGTACGAAAAAGAGCGCATTTTGTCGGAATTCGATAAAATATTAAAAGCAGAATTAGGAATTTTGACTAAAAACGATTTGACGGCGCTGAAGGAAATGCGGAAGAAGCTGGAGGAACCGGAGAAGAACGAAATACCTGTGGGGCTTAGAGCCGGATGACAGGTGATAGGTGGTGGTTGGCAGGTGGTAGGCGTGTAAAATTAAAAGTCGTTTTAAAATACAGAAAAAGCAGTAAAATTGAAATTGGTATGGCAGTTGAGGAAAGGGGTAGCAATCTACCAACTAACAACTACCAACCACCAACCAACTTATTATGGGACCAATTCTCGGTATGGCATTCGTGGCAAGTGTATTGGTAGGCAGCACGTTCTTCCTCTCCAAATTTTTGCCCAATTTTAACGCGGGACCAAAGAAAGTGCGGGAAGATTTGGCGAAGATGAAAAAGGAAATGCAGACGGAAATCGCGGCTTTGGTGCCGTGGTCGGAGGAAGAAAAAGTATTACTGTCGCTGCAAAACGAAACGACGGGCAAACGCAGCGGCGTGACTAAAACGTACAGCGGAAAATTCAGTTCCGTCTATCACGAGCCGCTCATCGTGTGGCGTATGAAAGAGTATGCGGGCGGAAAGTTGAGCAAGTTGATTTACGCACGCACTTCGCATCAGGAGTTTACTTATCGTGTGACCAAAGAGGGCATCGACATTGCCGTCGGTGATTATTTTGTCGGGGTATATCGAAAAGACCATGTGCTGTACGACCCGAAAAAAAATCAGCCTTACGCACGGGTAAAGCGGGATGTGACGCGCGATTATTTTCCCGTTTATATCAAAAATGAAGAGGTCGGAAATCTGCAAAATCCGCTGAAAGCCGAGAAAGTTAATCCGCGTGCTTTCGGTCTGCTGACCAATATGGACGAGGAAACGGAAGCTATCTTTTTGGCAATTGCCATTGTGGAAATGCTGCGGGTGGATTATTTGGATTGACGGTGGACGGTATTACGGTGGACGGTAGAACGGTGGACGGCGGACGGCTGCCCGCACCGTAGCATCGACTTTAGTCGATAAACTGAAATGAGGCAGAGGGTGGACGGCAGAGCTGTTAAGTTCTCTCTAATGGTCAGAAAATTGAATTTTTGAAAAAAATTTTTCATCAAATTTAAAACAATTAGCCAAAAATTATTTGCCAAACCTGCTTTTTATTCGAGCTTAAAACTTTTTAAATTTTCATCCATTGCAGCACTTAACAGCTCTGCGGTGGACGGTCGGATGACTTTTCCGGCTTCTATAAATCGTAATTAGTACGAAAAAGGGTTAAAGAGCAGATTGCTTTTTAACCCTTTTTTTGTGTCTCCCTTTCTACATTTGCGCTCGAAGGCACAGATTTTGCCTTGCAAGAAAGAAAAACATATTCAAAACTAACGAAATATCAAGAGCAGAGTCCCAACGACTCGAACCACTCAAACAACTCTAACCTTCTCAACAATACATCATCATGGCAAAATTAAACTTTGGCGGCACGGAAGAAAACGTCGTCACCCGCGAAGAATTTCCCTTGGAAAAAGCACGTGAAATACTGAAAGACGAAACCATCGCCGTCATCGGTTACGGCGTGCAGGGACCGGGTCAGGCTTTGAATTTGAAAGATAACGGCTTCAACGTCATCGTCGGGCAGCGTAGTCCGTCTGCGTCTTACGATAAAGCAATCGACGACGGCTGGGTGCCGGGCGAAACGCTTTTCAGCATTGAAGAAGCGGCGGAACGCGGTACGATTATTCAGTATTTGCTGTCGGATGCGGCGCAAATTTCGCAGTGGGAAACCATCAAATCTCGCTTGCAACCGGGCAATGCACTGTACTTTTCCCACGGTTTTGCGGTGACTTATAAGGAGCGCACGGGCATTGTGCCGCCGAGTGATGTGGACGTCATTTTGGTCGCGCCGAAGGGTTCGGGTACGTCACTGCGCCGTATGTTTTTGGCGGGTCGCGGTTTAAACTCCTCTTACGCCATTCACCAAGATGCGACGGGCAAAGCCTTCGAACGCGTGGTGGCTTTGGGCATCGGCGTGGGTTCGGGTTACTTATTCGAGACGGATTTTAAAAAGGAAGTTTACTCCGACCTCACCGGCGAACGCGGTACTTTGATGGGTGCGGTACAAGGCATTTTCGAAGCACAATACGACGTGCTGCGCGAGCGCGGACACTCTCCGAGCGAGGCATTTAATGAAACGGTGGAAGAATTAACGCAAAGTCTGATGCCTTTGGTGGCGGAAAACGGCATGGATTGGATGTACGCCAACTGCAGCACGACGGCACAGCGCGGCGCACTGGATTGGAAAGATAAATTCCGCGACGCGGTCAAACCGGTCTTCAACGAACTCTACGACGAGGTAGCCGCAGGCAACGAAGCCCAACGCTCCATCGACTCTAACTCACAACCCGATTACCGCGAAAAACTGGAAGCGGAACTCGCGGAACTCCACAACAGCGAAATGTGGCAGGCGGGACGGACGGTGCGTAGTTTGCGACCGGAAAACCAATAGGGTTGGTTGATGGTTGGTAGTTGGTGGTTGATGGGCTGTACTTGCTTGAAGACTTAGTAGATTTTAATTTTATCGTTCTTTTTCGGGCTTACTACTTTACTGCTATAGGAAAAAAGCGAGGTCTCAAGAATTACGAAATCGTTTAAGAGAAAACCACAAGCCATCCATCAACCACCAACCATCAACTACCAACCAAAAAAAAACCTCATCGAAATACTTCGATGAGGTTTTTTTTTTATTAGTTCCAACTGCGCTTCACATTGTAGTGTTTATACACGGAGTCGAAATAAGTTTTATCAGAGGTTTTCGGCCAATTGTCTTTGTCGAAACCCGGCGCGTTTTCCAAAGATTCTTTGGTCACGTCCAAGACCATTTCTTCGTCGCTGCGATCCACCGAGAAGGCTTCCCACGGCACTGCGAAATACTTATCGCCCATACCTAAGAAACCGCCGAAAGACAATACCGCGTATTCGATATTACCTTTAGATGTGTTAATCATGAGGTCTTTAATTTCACCGAGGCTTTCGCCTTTTGCATTTTTTACGTCCGTACCTTCGATACTTGAAGAGGACAGCATTCTGTTTGCCATAATATTTTTAAATTTTTGGTTAGAAAAAAAGTGCGGCTGTAATAATGTTAACCGCTTTTGTGTAGGTAGAACGGGCTTAATGCTCTGATGTTTAGTACTTTGCGTTCTGAGTTTATTTTTTTAAGCAAAATTCTTCTCCGGACTTCTGCGCACTTCTTCCATTAAAAAGTCGTCAATTTTACGGTCGTCTTTTGCGTGTAAAACGGACACATCGCCGGTCGCTTCGAGGATGACGGCTTTGACATCCGATAATTGAATGACGTTGGCTTCCCGCAATTTTCCGCGCAAATCGCTGTCACTGATACGCGCCGCCGCCATATTATCCCACATAATTTTTTCGCCGTCCATCAGCAGCAGCGGGTCGTTGGAAATGAAGTTTTCAAAGCCTTCGGATTTATTGCGAAAAAGGGAAATAACAGTCTGTAAAGAAATCAGACAAAATACCGCAAACGCCCCTTTCAGCACCGAAACCGTCCCGATAACCGCAGCCCCGATAATCGAGCCGACCGCAATCGTCACCGCAAAATCGACGCCCGACATTTTGGCAAAACTGCGCAAACCGTAGAGGCGAATGGTGAGAATAGTAGAGACGATGATTAAAATACTTGCCAAAATCACCTTGTAAAATGTTGAAATATCCGAAAGTAACCAGTCCATGTTTTTTGTTTTTTGTTTGTACTTAAATCAAGTATGGTAAAAAACGGACAGAAAGGCAGATGTTCATATTTTAGAGTTGCGTTTTAGACTTTCAGTCAAAAAACAATCCTCAAAAACATAATTCACCTCCCGACATTTTCTACCTTTACCCAAACATTTTTTCACTTTTCAAAACAAAACTATTAAAGCTATGCTCGCAAGATTTCTCCCTTTACTCCTCAGCCTCGTTTTTCTGTACGGCGGCTGTCAGCTTTTTACCATAAACAAAGGCAAAAGCAGCGACGACGATAAAGCTAAACAAAAAGCCCTCTGCGAAAACGGCGTCGAAGCCATCGGTCTGCTGCAAAACGAATACACCGAACCGGAGTCGGCAGTTCCGTCTCCTACATTTACAAATACGACTACGAAGTGGAGGGCACGACCTACACCGGCAGCATGACCGAGACTGAAGAATTAGAAAACCCCTTGGTCAAAATCATTTACAACCCCGCCGACCCAAATCAGGTCAGCACCGGCGCGCCCTGTGAGGTGTACGAAAAAATCAAGGACAATCCGTCGCGTTATCCGCAATGGTTCGAGTACATCAGTGCGGGTATTTTTGTGATTGGTTTGCTGTTTGTGCAAGGCGGTATTCGACGGGCGTTTACGGGTCGATAGGTCTTGATTTTTAGCGGAGGGCAGGCACGAGGCCCTTGCTTTTTTATAATATGCGGAAAAGTATCGGAATACGCCGCGTTGCTTTTTGATCGAAGTGCCCCGTACCTGTAATCCCGTAAAACGAAAAAATCCCTTGTGAAAATAAATTCACAAGGGATTTTCGTTTAAAGTTATTCGCCTGTAAAAGCCGAATAGCCGTAAAGACCGATGACAGTCTTTATAGTTAGTCTATAAAAGACTGTTTTTAGAATTTACGATTAATGAAACATCTTTCGCAAGATTATTTCTTTCATATCCGGTTTTTAAAGTGACCATAACTTTTGACATAGATAATTTCACGAATACCTCCTTTTTTTAGTGAAGGGCCTCTCCCGTCGCGCTCTCGTGCATCGGGCTTACGCTGCTTGCGTGACACAAATGTAAAGGAAATAATTGACAATTATCGGTTTTTCATTAACCGATTTGTTTTATTTTTATACCAATGCGAATTACGATGTACGATTTACGATGTACGATGTACGAT
>JAHDCG010000028.1:0-6822 GCA_020629965.1 Saprospiraceae bacterium
AGAGTCCGCCGGAGGCGGGGTAATGCGAGTCACGAGGGAGGAGCCTTGCGCTAACTTGCTCACAACTAACCAAACAGTTGTTCATTCTCGTTGCTAAAATAGCATCTTCAAGCGATGTTCTTTCATAAATTTTACAAATAAATTGAAAATGAAATATTTAGCGACCCTACTTTTTCTGTTGGTTTTGAATTCAATTTTTGGTCAAAATTCACTTCCGGATACTGTATTTGTCAAACTGTACTTTGGCGGCGATTTTCGGAGCGCAAAATATGACAAAGGTGCAACGGATGTTGTAGATTCCCTTGTTTTCATATACTACCCACAAAAAGAAATCTACATAGCAGACAAAATTTTCAAAATGAACAGGACATTTGTTTACGACGATGATTTTAATTCATTCAGTATTAACGAAGACTCGACGATGACCGTTTACGACGAAACGGTTGTGACGAAAGACCAAATGAAAGAGTTGATTTTTTGGATTGCTGCAGAGAATTACGAAACCAATATTTTAGAAAAAGTTTATGACTTTTCTAATGAAACCGATACTACGTATTTCTCGATTATAGACACACTTTCTCTGAAAAAGGAGCTAAGTTTGGACGATTTTGAAATAGATGAATACGACCTCGAAGCGGAGTGTGATGACTATAATTTTTTGCATAATACTGACAAGAAATGTGATGAGATAAATCATGACAGTTTGTTAAATTTCGCTTTGCAAGAACACTCGGGTATCTTATCTGTATCTTCGTATTCGAAGTCCGTTTCGGTTGATTGTAAAATCGACGAAAAGAACATTAGTATTTCTCAAATGTATCCGAGAGAGCTGAATGTAAAGTGGAAAATCAAAACACAAAGTGAAAAAGACCGACATGTTTACAATCCGTTGCTGAACAAAATAATATCCGGTTTCATCCCTTATACTTTGAAGCATCGATACAATTTGCTCCGCTATACCGATTATGAAAATTGGATAAAATTGATTGATTGAAATGATGTGGAGGTAACGAATTTTAGCTACTCATTAAGCAGAGAGTCAACCTCCTGAACTTCCTCCTCACTCAACCCCCATTCCGCCGCCCCAACATTCCCCAAAACCTGCCCCGGCTTAGTCGCTCCCGCAATCACACTCCCCACTGCCGGGTGCGCCAACAGATAAGCAAAAGCTAAATCTAAAATCGTGTGACCTTTTTTCTCTGACCAAGCGATGAGTTTTTCGACGCGGGTCAGGTTTTCTTCGGTCAGGAGTTTGTTGCCCATGTCCTCGAAGCGACTGCCCGCTTTGCCGCCGAGTCGGCTGCCGTCGGGAGCATCTTGGTCGAGGCGGTATTTGCCCGTGAGCAAGCCGCTTTTGAGCGGAAAATAGGGGATGAAAGTAATATCTAATTCGCGGCAGGCGGTTAAGACACCGTTGGTTTTCGGGTCGCGGTGCAGCAGACTGAACTCGTTTTGCACGGCGGTAAATTTTGCGCTGCTATCGACCGCCGCCGCCTCGCGCAATTGCGCCGCCGTAAAGCCGGAGCAACCGATTTCGCGCACTTTGCCCTGCTCGACCAAACGCGACATCGCGCCCAAAGTATCGGCAATCGGCGTATCGGCATCGGGGCGGTGCAGGTAGTACAGGTCGATATAATCGGTCTGCAATCGCTGCAAACTCTTTTCGACGGAGGCAAAAATCGTCTCGGGGCGGGCATCGGTGCCGTAGCCGTATTTGGTGGCGATTATTGCATCTTTGCGGCGACTGCCGAGGGCGCGACCGAGAAATTTTTCGCTCGCTCCTTCGCCGTACAGTTCGGCGGTGTCGAAGTGATTAACGCCCGCATCGAGCGCGGCATCTACGACGCGTTGCGCAGCGGCATCGTCGATGTGCCACCCGAAATTATTGCAGCCGATACCGACCGGCGTTACCTCCAAAGAACCTAAGGAATATTTTGTCATTTTGTGCTGTTTTTGGTAAGTGAACGTCTTGGTTATGTGGATTGTTTTCTCGTTTTTTGATGAACGGGCCGAAGATGTTCGACACTTTTTGAACAAAGGTGTCTGACACTTTTATCGGGAATAAATTCGACTTTTTGGTTTTATTTGAACGCCGGGAAAGGATAGTGTCTGACACCTGTTGCTCGTTTTCGCAGAGTAGGTACAGGTGTCAGACACTGTTTGTTCTCAATTTTCGGGGTTGAAATTTGATTTTTCGACTTCTGTTTAACAAAGTGTCAGACACCTTAAATCCGTCAACCTTTAAAATTTTTTTAAATGAATATAGTTCTCCGCTTTATCGCATTTCTACTGTTATTCTTCACCGCCGACCTCGCGGCACAAACCGCCGCTGCGCCCGAATATAAAAACATCATCAATTTCAAAAAGCTCCGTAATCTTAACTATGACAAAGACGGAAAGGCGACTTTGCGGGCGGACGATGCGGAAAAAAATTGGCAAATCGTCCTGCGCGGGGAGAGTGCTGAGCAGCCGAATTATGTGTACAACTATGCCGTAAAAATGCCGATTAGGGCGAAGGATTTGCAAAAAGGCGAGGTGCTTTTTATCAGTTACGAAGGGCGGACACTGAGCGCGGAATTGGAGACGCAGGAGGCGCGTGTCGTGTGGCAACTCGGCGTTTCCAAAGAGCCGAAAGACAAGCGCAACAGTACTATCAGCATGTCGCATCAGTGGCAAAAGTATTATATTCCTTTTCAAATCGAGCAGGATGTGAAGGCGGAAAATCTGCGTTTGACCCTGCAATTCGGTTACCCGCCGCAGGTTTTTGAAATGCGCAAAATGAAGGTGCAGATTTTTCCGCAGGGCACAAATTTAACTGACCTGCCGCAGACGCTCATCACTTACGGCGGCATGGAAAGCGATGCCTCGTGGCGCGCCGAGGCTGCCGCACGTATCGAGCAGCACCGCAAGGGAAATTTTACGCTCAATTTTAAAAAAGACGGCGAAACGGTCGAGGGCATTCGGGCGGAAGTCCGGTTGCAGCGACACGATTTCGGGTGGGGCGCGGCTTTTAATGCCAAAGAAATGGTACGCAGTCCGCGCGACGTCGAGTTTTTTTCGGGTGCGTTTAACTTGGGCGTTTTTGAAAACGACACCAAAATCAAAGCATGGCAGAGAAATCCCGACCGCGCCGAAATTGTCGCTAAAGCGAGCGATTTGCTGCGGATGCGCGGTGTGGATTTAAAAGGACACGTACTGATTTGGCCCGGTACGCGACACCTGACACCCGACTTTGTGAAGCACCGGGACAATCCGGAAAAGTTGAATAAATTAGTGCAAAATCACTTGGACGACATCCTGACGGCGACGGCGGGGAAATTCAGTCGGTGGGATGTCGTGAATGAAACCTACACCAATCAAGACCTGCAAAAGTGGACAAAATCCGAGGAAATTTTGTACAAAGGTTTTTACGAATTAGCGCGCCGCGATTCTTCCGTGCTGCGCTACACCAACGAATACGGCATTATCAATCAGGGCGGTCTGAACGAAAAAAAGCGGCAGTGGTACTACGACTTCATCGAGCGCACGGACGAAAATACGGGCGGTCTCGTGGACGGCATCGGCATTCAGTCGCACATCGGCAGCGACTTGACCCCGATACCTAAGGTTTTGGAAATTTTGGATTTTTACGCGACTTTGGATAAGAAAATTTCGATTTCCGAATTTACCATGAGCGTACAACAGCCCGGCGTGCGCGAGCAATACACCCGCGATTTTATGACGGCGGCGTTCAGTCACCAGAGTGTTTTCGAGTTTCTGTTTTGGGCGTACAAAGACGACCGCGCGGATATTTTTACGCCCGATTTGCAAGGCGAGGGCATCATGGGAAAGGCTTTTTTTGACTTGGTACACGGAAATTGGAAGACCTATGTTGCAGGGGAAAGCGACGCAAACGGACAATTAAACGGACGCGGCTTTTACGGAAAATATGTCTATTCTTACACTTTAAACGGACAGGCCGGGAAGGGAGAATTTCGGATAGTACCGGGGCAAGATGCGGTGGTGAATGTGATATTGCCGTAGGATTTTAATTAGGTCTGTACAGACTTAATTGGAAATTTACTGTTTTTAAAGGAAATTAGTGTGTAATAAATCGAAAGCGATTTCTCGTTCCGTAGCGTCGATTTTAATCGACCTGCTATTGTTGTTAAAAACGTTGAAGTCAAAACAACTTATCGACTAAGGTCAATACTGCGGTGCGGCTAAAAAGCATCACAAACTTTGAGAAAATCATGACGAAGAAAAAAATAGAAGTAGAAGGAATCAAAATTTCCTTCGATGATGCGGATTTTGTGTCACTAACCGACATTGCCAAAAAGGGAGACGGCAGACCCGCCGATGTTATTAAGTATTGGATGAAAAACAAGAATACCCTTGATTTTTTGGAGGCTTGGGAAGAGATTCACAATCCCGATTTTAAAGTGGTGCAAATGCACCACTTTAAAACCAAAGCCGCCGAAAACAGCACCGTCGTCACGCCCAAAAAGTACATCGACGCGGTGCAGCCTATCGGTATGACGAGCAAAGCGGGCAGGTACGGCGGCACTTATGCGCACCCGGATATCGCAATCGAACTCTGCGGTTGGATGTCCGCCCGCTTTAAAGTTTACGTCACCCGCGAGTTTCGCAGACTGAAAGAAGAAGAAGCCAAACGCTTGGAACACAATCGCACGTGGCATATTTCCAAAATCACCGATTACGTGGACAACGCGCGTATTTTATTGGATGCCATTCCCGGGCAGTTGCCGGAAAATATCAGAATAACCGAGGAGGAAGAATGAGGTATGAGGTTGTTGTTTAAACAACAAAAATTCAAAAGAATTTTTGCTACACGGTACTGAATACTTTGCGATAAGAATAATTTTCAATTTCATTTAGACATTTATTTGCCGTAAGCATTCTAAACAACTAAACGCCTAAACCCTTAAACAATAAAATCTCCCGTTTTCATGAAAAATTTCACGTCCCTTTTTACACTTCTTATCCTTTTTTATTGCTGCAAAGCCGCCGCGCAAAATCGCCCCAACATCCTGTGGCTCTCCGTAGAAGACATCAGCCCCGACCTGCCGATGTACGGCGACAGCACCGCCAAAACCCCCAATCTCGATGCTCTTGCCGCCGAAAGTATCGTTTACGAAAATGCCTTTACCGTGGTCGGGGTCTGTGCGCCGACGCGCTCCGCGATTATCACGGGGATGCAGCCGACCGCTATCGGCACGATGCACATGCGCACCGCCAAAGACATGATGTCGTGGGGGAAACGGGAGTACAAAAACAAAATTCCGGTGACGGATATCAACGGCGATACCGTTCGCCAATATGCTGCCGTGGTACCCGCCGAGGTCAAATGTTTTACCGAATATCTGCGGGCGGCGGGTTATTATTGCACGAATAATGCAAAGACCGATTACCAATTCGCGGCACCGTTGACGGCTTGGGATGAGAATGACAACAAGGCACATTGGCGCAACCGGCCGGCGGACATGCCGTTTTTTTCGGTTTTCAATTTTAACGAAACGCACGAAAGCAAACTGTGGAAATTTGCCGATAAACCGCTGACCGTGCGCCCCGAGGATGTTCCCGTGCCGCCCTATTTTCCCGATACGGAGACGGTACGCAACGAAATCGCGCGGCATTACAGTAACATCGAACTCATGGACGCCCGCATCGGCGAAATGATTGCGCAACTCAAAGCCGACGGGCTGTACGACAATACCGTCATCTTCTTTTTCAGCGACCACGGCGGGCCTTTGCCGCGACAAAAACGAGCGCATTACGAAAGCGGTCTGCATGTGCCGTTCATGGTGCGCTTGCCCGACGAGGGGCGGGGGAGGAGAGAAGACCGCTTGGTTTCTTTCGTCGATTTTGCGCCGACGGTGTTGAGTTTGGCGGAAGTAAATGCGCCCGATTATTTGCAAGGCAGCGCATTTTTGGGTAAAAACGCAGCGGCGAAAGAACGCGATTTCATCTTCGGCAGCAGCGACCGCTTTGACGAGGCGACCGACCGCAGCCGCGTTATTCGCACCGCAGATTTTCACTATATCTACAATTTCTTTCCCGAAAAAAGCACGTATAAAGACATTGCCTACCGCGCCGCAAATGTCGAAATCATGCAGGAGTTGCTGCGCCTGCAAAAAGAAAACGCGCTGAATAACACGCAAAAAGCTTGGTTTCAAGCCAAAAAATCGGAAGAACTGTACGACATCAAAAACGATCCGCACAATCTGCACAATCTCGCCGCCGACCCGCGCTACACCGCGCAACTCGACACGCTGCGCGCCTATCTGCGGGAGTACCTGCAAACACACCTCGATTTAGGGCAAATCCCCGAAGCAAAACTCATCGACATTATGTGGTCCGGCGGCAAACAACCCAAAACCGCCGCCCCGAAAATTATCCTCACCGACGGAAAAGCACATCTGACCTGCCCGACTCCCGGCGCGTCGATTGCTTATTATTTTTCCGACAATCCGCAACCCGAGAAAGATATTTTTACGGTGAAAAACAAATTGTACACCACGCCTTTCGCATTACAAAAAGGAAAATACCTGCACGCGACGGCGGAGCGCATCGGCTTTGAAATTTCGGAGACGGTGACGCAACCCGAACCGTAGCATCGACTTCAGTCGATGAGCTAATTATTTTTTATAGCCTATCGACTAAAGTCGATGCTACGGAAAGGGAAATCCAAAAAATCTCGTTCATCCTATCCAAAAAAATCCTCAAAATCCCGTTAATCCTGTCTAAAAAAAATTCAAACCAAAAATCCCCAAAATCCTGTTAATCCTGTCAAAAAAAAATTTAAAAAATCCTTTCATCCTG
>JAHDCG010000028.1:6922-23086 GCA_020629965.1 Saprospiraceae bacterium
CCCCAAAATCCTGTTAATCCTGTCAAAAAAAAATTTAAAAAATCCTTTCATCCTGTCTGAAAAAATGTTCCAATCCTATCCAAGAAATCCCGCAAAGCCCCGTAAAGCCTTACAAAAAGACGGATTCCGAACCCCTCTTGACGATAAATGAACCGAAAATAAATCATTTCCCCGCATCTTTGCCGTGTCAAAAGGGGGGCGTTTTCCTTGTTCCGTGCTTTCCTTTCTTTTCAAAAAAATGTTTCAAAGAAACGGGTTCTGTCGAACCGATAAAAAAAATATAATCATGAAAATTTTCAAAATCCTCTTCGCCGTTGCCGCTTTATTTTTCGTGTCGAATGTCGGCTTCGCACAGTCTGCCAAAGTGCTTGAAAAAGCCAAAGAGAAAACCGAAAAATTGAACGCCCTCATCGTTTCGGAAAATGCGGATTTGGCACTCACCGCCGACCAAAGAGAAAAAATCGACGCTCTGTACGCAGACATGACCATGGAAATGCGCAAAGCCAAAAAAAGCGGAGGCACGGAGGAAGAAGTGAAAACTGCAAAAAAAACGGCACGCAAAACGACGAATAAAGCAGTCATGGCAGTATTGACAAAGGAACAAAAAGCGGCGCGTAAGGCAGCGAAAGCGGCGGCGAAGGAATAATTATATGTTGAGTTGTTGAATCGTTGAATTGTTGAGCGCGTACACCGCAAAAGCTGTTCTCGGGTGCGGTGTTCTCAACGATTCAACACCTCAACGATTCAACAAAAGAAAATACCTAACCGAATCATAATTAACCACCAATGAATAAATTTTACTTCTTTTCTTTAATTTTCCTCTTTTCTCTCGGCGCGAATGCGCAAATCTCTTGGACGGGTGCCGGCGACGGTACGTCTTGGAATGACGCGGCAAATTGGGATGCCGGCGTACCGACCGCTGCCGATATTGCCGACATCGGTACCAATGTGACCGTGACAAGCGACACGCCCGTCGCAGCCGTACAAGTCAAAATCACGGGTCAATCGACGGTCGTATTAGACTTGGATTTGACCGTCGGCGACGGCGTCACCGTTGAGCACGCCGTGACCGTAGGGCTTAATTCTACCGTTACTTTCGGCACGCCGGGCGGCAACCGCACGGTAACTTTTCAACCCGAAGCGACCCGTCAGGGCATTGCGGTTTTCGGCGGCAGCGAAAATGCCGTGATTAACGTGGCGGAAAGTACGACCCTCGATTTTAACGTCGCTAATAACGGCGTAAACTTAGCCGGCCCCGGCAGTATGCTGACTAACGACGGCACGATGAATTTTACGAGCGGCGTCAATAATGCTTTCAAAATTTTGTCGAGCGTCGTGAATAACGGCGACATCAATATCGGCAACGTAACCGGTGACGCGGTGGGCGTAGGCGAGGGCGGCGACTTCGTGAACAACGGAACGATTACCGTCGATAAACCGAACAACGACGCGGTAGAAGTCGAAGGCGGCAGCTTTACCAACAACGGAACAATTACGGCGACGGTGAAAGACGATGCCGGCTCGGGCAATAACGTGATTGCCGTGGGAACAAATGAAATCGCGGGTACTTTTATCAACGGCGCGGACGGTACAATCAACGGCGACGCGGGTGCGGCGGATAATGCACGGGCAATTTCCGTCAATGAATTGGGCAATTTTATCAACGGCGGTACGATTACGCTTTCGGGCGGCAACGACGGTTCGCGCTTTTTCAATCGCGGCACGACCGTAAATGACGTAAACGGGATAATTGACTTGGGCGACGGGCGCGTGAATGTTAACATGGGAGACTTTACTAACAACGGTCTGCTGCAAACCACGCGCGACGGGGCGGGAGTCACGACCGGCGAAACGGCAACGGCCACCAATAACGCCTTTATCGACTACGCAAGTACCAATAATTTCGCAATCGGACAAGGCACGACAACCGACAACGGCTTCAGCTTAAACTCCGGCTCAAAAAACTTTAACAACAACTGCTTCGACACACTCACCTTACAGTCTTACGAATATTTTTACGAAGGCAACAGCCTCGGCATGACTAATGCAGCCGGTGAATTGGACGTAACGGACGCGAATTTTATCGATCCCGACAGTGTGCAAATCACGACGACTATTCCGGGTGTGGCATTTTTTATCAGAAACTACTGCGACGAGGCGATTTTAATCGACGCCGTCAATAATCTTGAAACCGCAGCCCTGCGTGTTTACCCGACCGTAGCGGCGGCGGGCGCGCCTTTGAGCGTCGATTTGACGGAAATTACCACAGCGGCCGCCGACATGGTCTTGACTGATTTTACGGGAAAAGTCATCCGTACCCAAACCCTGCGCGGCGGCGAAATCAACCGCATTTCCGGCACGCAAACCCCGGCGGGTATTTACTTTTTACAGGTGTTTGCGGAAGGGAAAGTACTGACGGCAAAGGTTGTTTTTCGATAGACCGTGCCGCTGAGTTATTGACAGGGTGACCCACTTGCCTTCCGAAAAAGTCACCTTGTCAATAATACTTTTTAAAATTTACACAGCTCTGAATTTAGAATTTCTCTGTCATGAAAAACCTGACCGTTTTTATTTACACCACCACACTATGTTTGTTTTCGTTTGCAATTTCTGCTCAAACCACCCATACTTTTATCGGTAACTCGGGGATGAATAATTGGAATACCGCCGCAAATTGGGACACCGGCATGATACCCGCAGCGGGTGACAATGTGATTATCAATACCCAAATTGTTTTTTTTCCGCAAACAACTCCGCCCGCCCCCGGTAATTTGCGCATCGAAAATTCGGTTGTTTTTAATATGAACTTCACGGCGGGCACGGGCAGCGGTACGGATGAGGCGGTACGCATTACGGGCAGCGGAAATTTGGCTATCGCGGACGGCAATACTTTTACCGTTAATGCCCCGACCGACAAAAACGGCATTTTTGTTTTCGGCAGCGGAGCTGTGACGGTAAATTCCGGCGGTACTTTGGACATTACGCAGGGGCAAAACGGAATAAACTTCGCATCGAATGCGACCTCCGCGCAACTGACCAACGAAGGCACGATTACCGTCACCGGTACAACGGCGAACGACGGGATAAGTATGGGAACCGGCTCTTCGCCCACGATTATCAACAACGGAACGATGACCCTCAGCGGGCAGGGCGACGATGCCGTAGAGATGACCGGCGGTACATTTACCAACTCCGGCACGCTGAATGCCGTATCGGGCAGCGGCAATAACAACCACGGTATTTTGATAGCAACGGATGCCTCGATGACCAACACAGGTACGATAAATCTGACCGGCGACAACACTGCGCGGCAGATGTTTCTCGACGGTGCGTTTACCAACGATAAAGGCGGCATTGTCGATGTCGATGAGCGTATTCGCAATAACAACGGGACTTTAATTAACAACGGTTTGATAAAATCGACGCGAGCTTCGGGAGCGGGTATTTTTCGGGTCGGCAGCGGCACCGGTACGAATACCAACAATGCTTTTTACGATTATGCGGACGGGACGGCGGGCTTTTCCAACAACGGCAACACCGACAACGGTATCGCGCTGAACGACCCGGCGCAAACCACAATCAGCACCGGAGACGACGGCGACGGCGATGCCTGTACGGTAGATTTGGCGGAGATGAGCTGTGAATGGTTTAACAACGGCAACAGCGTCGGCACTTCCGATGCGACGGGCAGTCTGACTTTGCCCGAAAACAGCGTACCGACCGACACCGAGGTTTTGACTTTGCAGGAATACGGCGGCGCGGTCAGCATCACGATCACGGATATTTGTAACTCGGCGAGTTTGCCCGTGGACTTGGTTTATTTTACCGCCGAAAAACAAAAAAACTACGTCGTGTCGGAATGGGAAACCGCAACCGAAACCAACAACGATTTCTTTACCGTAGAGCGCAGCACGGACGGCAGAAATTTCACGACGCTCGCAGAAATCAGCGGGGCGGGGGAGAGTGCCGAGCCGATTATTTACAAAACGACGGACGAAAATCCGCACGCGGGCGTGAATTATTACCGCCTTGTGCAAACGGATTTCGACGGAACGAAAACGGTATATCGGGTGGTATCGGTTGCAATGAAAAACACCGACACAATCAACGTTTATCCGACTTTAGTGACGGATATTTTGACTGTTGAAATGCAGGAGACAACAAGCGGCAGTGCATACGTTTTCGACTTAACGGGGCGCGTACTGCAATCTAAAACTTTTACGGAAACCGACGCGATGACTTTGTCTTTTGCGGATTTGCCCGGAGGTATTTACACCTTGCGTGTACAAGCCGGCGAGCAAGTGAAGACCGTAAAAGTGATGAAATAATATTAAAACTTTAACTGACAGCGAAGTATTTTCCGCCGGTATATTTGTATCGCGCCGGAAGAGTCCTTCCTTTCTCAATCAAATAAACATGAAACAGACCTTTACATTTTTGACTCTGATTTTCACTCTTTTTGCGGCAGCCGGCTTAACGGCACAAAGCTGCCCGTCCACCAATTCCGGCACGGCGGCGCGTTTTCAAAACAGCGGTCTGTTCGTTCTCAAATACGAGACGGCGGGTGCTACGGCGATGTTTGACGCACTCACGACTACGGGTACGGCCATTCAGGTGACGGGCACGGTAAGCGGCGGCACGAATGACGGAAACGCTTATGATTTAAGCCTTACCAAAGCAGAAACACGTAATCCAAACGACACGACTTTGCGCCCCGACGATGCGAACAACGGTAACAACGGGGAGAGCGCACAATTTACCGGCGTAGTCACTTTTACGTTAGCGGCGGGTGCGCCGATAGTTTGTAATTACGTCGCGGGCGTGCTGCCCGTTCTCTACGCCGACTTTCAAGCCGAAAATCAAGGCAAACACATCGTTTTAACGTGGACGACCGGCTCCGAAATCAACAACGACTATTTTGTGATAGAACGCAGCACCGACGGCAAAACCTTTACCGCAATCGGCGAAGTAACAGGCGCGGGCAACAGCGACGACTTTGTCGATTATCGCTTTACGGATGCACAACCGGCGGCGGGTGTAAATTATTACCGTTTGCGTCAAGTCGATTTCGACGGTACGGAGAGCTTGAGCAGCGTAACAATCGTGAAGACCGATACGCGCGCGGCTGCCGACCTTTCGGTTTACCCGACGGTGACCGAGGGTGAATTGACCGTTGATTTAACGGCTAAAGATTCTGCTGCTTTAAACGCACAAATCCTTACGGCGACGGGCGCAACGGTGCGTACTTTGTCTTTGGCCGGCGGCGAAAAAGTAAGTGTAAATACTGCTGATTTGCAAGCAGGCATTTACTTTTTGCGGGTACAAACGGCGCAGGGTATTTCCGTTGCTGAATTTGTGGTAAAGTGAAAAATGTTGAGTTGTTGAATCGTTGAGTCGTTGAAAACCTTGCACTATACATGACTTTTGTGATAATGCACGTTCAACGATTCAACAGTTCAACGACTCAACAAAGTCATACAACACTTCATAAGGTTTAAATTTTCTCCGCTCCCGATCGATGAATAGTCGGTCGGGAGTTTTTTTGCAAAACAAAGTCCTCATGCACACATTTTTCACTGTTATTTTCTGTCTTCTCGCCGTATTTACTTTAAATGCACAAGACGTTTACTACGTCAGTCAAACCGACGGCGATGACGATAATTCGGGTTTGAGCCTCAATCAAGCCTTTCAAACGGCGGAACATGCGAGCGACTTTCTGACCCCCGGCGATACCTTGTATTTCGTCGGTGAGTTTGTCAATGCGAGCTACGATGCCGACTACGAATTTTCGGGAAACATCAACGACCCGCATATATGGACACAGGAAAATACCGTGCGTATCACGGGCGTAAACGGCAACGCCGATAACTACATTACCCTCAAGGCCTACGATGAAAACACGGTATTACGCGGCGACGGAGCGAATATTTTCCGTATTTTCGACAGTTCTTATTTGCGCATCGAAGATTTTGAAATCTACGGCGAAGTCGAAAATATTTCTTTACAAACCGCTTTGGATTTGCAGTTTTTGTATCGGGAAAACAACTCTGCGGTCACGCAATATCGCGTACCGCCCGGCACATCGGATGAGGAGGTAGAAAATTTGACCCTGCCCGCGCTGAGTAATATTTCGCGCCCTTCTTACACCGACACGCGCGGCATTTACCTCAGCAATGTCAATCATATCGTTTTGGAAAACAACTACGTGCACCACACGCCGGGCAACGGTTTTCGGGTGGCAGTTTGTGATTATATCGACATCATCGGCAATGAAGTACACGACTGCTCGCGCAAATCTTACAGCGGCACCCACGGTTTGGTCGTGGCGAGTGCTAACAGTATCGACACCAATTCCGGTTATAAAATTCGCATTCTTAATAATCGCGTACATCACAACTACAACGAAATCTACTCATGGGCACCGACCAAAACCTTTATCACGCCGCGCATCGACGAGGGTAAAGGCATTTCGCTGCAACGCAACGACCTGACCTCTACACAGACAACATGGAGTCACGGCAGGTTTTTGGTCGCCAATAACCTGACCTACCGCAACGGTTACAGCGGCGTGCACGCCAACAACGGTCTGCGCATGGATTTCATCAACAACACCGCTTATCTCAATCAATACACCAATGACGTAACCTACGCCGCCGGCGAGCAAGGCGGCAATAACGTCGGCATCAGCGTCGCCAACGGAGAGGATTTTCGCATCTACAACAACATCGTGGTCGTCGATGCGGCGTGGGGTGCATTCCCGATTTCGCTGCGAGATACGGAAGATGCGGAGGTGGGTGATAATCTTGTGTACAGCCTCGACGCGCTGCTGCTGCAAGACGAGGAGGTACTTGCGCTGCAAACCAATACAACCGTTGCCGACCCGCGTTTTATCGACCCGGAAGACTTTGTTTTTGCTCCGGACTCCGACTCGCCGGCACTCGGTACTGCCAATGCCGCATTTGCACCCGACACCGATTTTTACGGAAATCCGCGGGTCGGTGCGCCCGATTTGGGAGCGGTGGAAGGCGGCTACCTTTCCGGAATTTTCTCACAAGAAAATGCTATCGAAAAAATCAAAATTTCACCTAATCCCTGTACCGATTTTATTTGGTTGGAAGAGGCACAAAGCGATATTCGGATTTTTGATGTACGCGGAAAAGACTGTACTTATTTAGTCGAGGTGAGCGGCGGGCAGCGGGTGGAGGTGTCCGGCTTGGGGGCGGGGGTTTATTATTTGCGCACTTCGACCGGCGGCAATACTTTTCTTAAAATAAATTAATCTGACTTACAACAAAGTTACTCCGCAGAATAACAGAATGCAGGAAATGTATTTTGAAAAACTTTACTTAACATAAATATTATTATGAATAAAAATTGCAAATGCAAAATTTTCCCGTAAACGACATCCTCGGTTACGCTTCTGTGTCAAAAAATTCCGCATCGTTTCCTCTTACATTTTACGACATCCGAAAAGTAAATCTTTCTTTCCGTGACTTTTTATCCGCAGCGGGTCGAGTTTAGCAAGGTTTTTGCACTATATGCTTTACGAATTATCTTATCTACATTATAGTACCATACACGAGAAAATATTTTTTTATTTTCTTTATCTCCCTTTTTTCCCTTTATAATATTGCATCGGCGTATAGCCGTACAAGCCGTCAAGGTCATCTCTCTTCCGTTGCTTTCCCTCGTCAATTTTTTTTTACAAAAACGAAAACATCGACAAAGACGCTAATCAATTATGAAATATTCATTTCTGCTGCTGACTGTAACATTTTTTTTGACTGTGGTAACGATAAATCTGTCTGCCCAGATAGAAGGTAAAATTACCCTCGCCGACGATAATCAGACTTATATTGTTTCCGTTATTCCACAGGAGTCTTACGCTTATCCTTTGAGCATAACAAACAACGCACAAATTTCGCTGCGCGCCCCCGCCGGCAGCTATTTACCCGGAGAGTTTACTAATGTCACCGGTTTTTGGAGTTCTTCTTCGATTATTACTTCGCCCGACGAAAACCCCGATTTCGAGTATTTTTCTTTCTATCTCGCGGCGGCGCTCGAAGATGCGATTTATACGGCGGGCGAAGAATTGATTTTGTTCAGTTTTATCAATGAAAACCCGGATTGTCTCGGCGGTATCGCTATTATCAGTAACGAAGACGACCCGTTTTTGCCGCAAAATTCACAAAGCGTAAACATCGGAAATTATTTCTCCGTACTCGGTGCGGGCATCGGAAATGCCTACGTCGGCAATGTGAACGAAGAAGGCGCGACTTGCCCGGAAGCATTGTCGCTCAGCCTTGCCGATAATACGGAAATAACGGTCGCTTGTCCCGGCGAAACCACCGATATTACGGTAAACGCAAACGGCGGCGCGGCACCTTACACCGTCACTCTGCAAAATATGACGACGGGAACGGCAACCGATTACGAAATTACGGAAATCGGCGGTCAGTTTACCGCCGAAAGTTTGCCCGCCGGACAATTTGCTCTCAGTATTATCGACGGCTTGGGGCAAACCGAAAACGCCTCCTTTTCCGTACTCGACCCCGACCCGATTACTGTCCTGCTCACGGCAGAAGCCACTGACTGCGAACTCAGCGAAAACGGCGCGGCACACGTACAAACCGTCAACGGCGGCACGGTTGCCGAGGCCTATTCCTACACGTGGCACACGGGTGACACGACCTCCGTGCTCGAAAATGTAAGGGCGGGTTGGTACTACCTCACCGTCTCCGACGACAACGGATGCAGTACGACGGACAGCATTTTAGTAACAGCCGAAGCGGGATTTACGCTGACCGCCGAGAGCACCGATGTTCTGTGTTTCGGAGAAAACTCGGGCAGCGTGTCCGTTACCGTTATTGACGGATCGGCTCCGTTTACTTACACCTGGGAAGGCCAAAATCAAACCTTTACCGGTGCTGCTCCCGAAAATTTACCCGCCGGCGATTATTCGGTCACCGTTGTCGATGCGACCGGAATTTGTGCCGCCGTCGCCTCCGTTACTGTCAATCAGCCCGCCGCGCTGACCCTGACGACAGAGACCAAAATCACGCCTTGCGAACTCATACAAACGGGCGAAATCAAACTCATCGAGCCGCAAAACGGTACCGCCCCCTACCTCTACGCTTTTGACGGCGCCGACTTTACCGACCAAACCGAATACTCCGTGAGTGTCGGCGCGGAGTATTCCGTCACCGTCGAAGATGCTCTCGGTTGTCAAGCCCAAACTACCGTTTACCTGCCGCAGCCCGAGCCTTTACGAGTAGATTTAATCGCTCCCGAAACTGCGGAATTAGGTGACATGATTACCATTGAAGCCGTCTGCGCACCGCGCGACGGCAGTTTTATTTTTGACTGGGAAATACCCGAAATGCCGACTTGCGATACCTGCTCCGTCGCCCGTGTTCAGCCGACGGAAACAAGCCGCTACACGCTGACCGTCCGCGACACTTTCGGCTGCCGGGCCTCGGCGAGTGTTATGGTGGTTATCGAAAAAAACGAAGACATTTTTATTCCTACCGCTTTCAGTCCCGACTCGGACGGCAATAACGATTTTTTCACCCTCTACCCCGGCGCGAGCGTTGCCGCTGTCAATAATTTTACCGTTTTTAACCGCTGGGGTTCTCCGGTTTACAGTGCAGCCGAAATTACCGCCGCCCCGCAGTCCGGCTGGGACGGCACCGCTCAGGGTCAACCGGCGGATACGGGCATTTATCTTTACCGCGCTTCGGTTACTTTTATCGACGGTCGAACGGAAGAAATTACGGGTGACGTTTTGTTGGTAAGGTAGCATCAGAATGACCGCCGGCTTCTGCCGGTCGCGGGGAAAAAAAACCTTAAACTCTTGGCATTTATTTTTGTGATGTCAGTTATTTTGGGGAATTATCAATTCCTTGAAATCAGTCCGCAAATTGCACGTAAGCAAAAAAATCCTCCCAATCGTGTCCGATCAATCAAACTAATCCCGTTTGTCTTCCGAAACACGGAAAATTTACAAAACGGTCACATCTCCCGCAAAATACAAACGCTTTCCGTCGGCAAAACTGATTTCTATTCTGTACATAAACACGCCCGTATTTACTTGGTTATTTCCCGCCTTCCCGTTCCATCCGATTTCGTCAGCGGTAGTAAAACCGCCGTTTTCGTACACCAATCCGCCCCAGCGATTGTAAATTTGCAGCGTATGTACCTCCGCCCGGTATTTGCTGTAAGGCTTAAAAATATCGTTGTTGCCGTCAGCATTGGGAGTAACGGCGTTCGGGATATAGATGTCCGTATTTTCGGAAACCGATAACGGAATCGACTCGGAAATTTGACAGCCGTTTTCGTCGGTCAAGGTGACGAATAATTCGTCGTTTTCCGTGGCGATAATCCGAGGGTCGGGGCAGTTATCGCAATCCAAAACCGTTGTCTCTCCCGTTATCCAGTCCAACAAAATCTCTCCCGTGCCGCCGGCAAAAAGCACTTCCGTTTCCGCCGTTTCACCGATTTCCGTGTCGATACTTTCATCGACAACTATGCTGAGCGGTTCGGGCTGCGCCAAATACAACTCGGTTGACGGAGTAATACACCCCGCTGCATCCGTTGCGGAAAGTATGTAATTATTTGTCGATAAATTCGGAAAGGAAATTTCGGAAAAGTAAGAAACGCCGTCGATACTGTATAAATATTCCGGATTGCCGCCGGTTGCCGTCACAGTGATGCTGCCGTCGCTGTCACCGTAGCAGGTCGGTGGTGTAAAAGTTCCCGTAACCGTGAAAGCGGCGGGTTCGGCGATTTCCGTTATTTCGATTTGAGTACAACCCTGCGCGTCGGTTATCGTCACTGCATATTCGCCCGCCGGTAAAGCGGAAAGACTCGCGGTATTGCCGCCGTTCGACCAAGTGTAATTATAAGGTAAAGCCCCGCCCGTAACCGCGACCGACGCCGCGCCGTCCGTGTATCCGTAGCAGGAAACGTCGGCAGCGGATAATTCGGCTTCAAAATGTGCCGCCGACGCAAGTGTCGCCTCGGCGGCGGCGTTGCAACCGTCGGCATCGGTTATTATCAGCACATAAGTCCCGGCGGAAATGCCGTCGAGGTCTTCCGTCATATCGCCCGTATTCCATTGATAATCAATCGGTTCGGCGGCATTCAGCACAGCGGCGTCGATGCTGCCGCCCGCGCCGTCGAGACAAGTCGGGTCGGTAGCCGACAAGGTCAAAACAACCGCAGCGGGGTTCGGTAAGTCGATAGCGGCGGTAGCCGTACAGTTTTCCGCATCGATTACCGTGACGGCGTAATTGCCCGCCGTGAGGTCCGTTATCGTCGCGGCATTCGGCAGATTTCCTTCCGACCAAACGTAAGTAAAATCGCCGTTGCCGCCGCTGACCGTCACCGTTGCCGTCCCGTCGTCGCCGTTGTGACAACTGATTTCCGTAGCGGTCAGCGACTCGACGGTGAGCTGCGAAGGCGTGTTGACCGTTACTTGCGCAGTGGCGGTACACATATTTTCGTCGGTGACGGTGACGACGTACAGCCCGCCGGCAAGACCGCTCGCGACGGCTTCGGTTTGCCCCTCGGCATCATTCCAAAGGTAAAAATAATCACTTATTTCGCCGACGACCGTCACCGTTGCCGTACCCGTCGGGGTTGCGCTGCAGTCGGCGTCCGTGCTTGTTGTACTCAGATTTATCGCCGGGTGTGCAACAACTTCCGCCGCTACGATTTGCTCGCAGCCGGCGGCATCCGTTACCGTTACGGTGTAAGTATCGGGGGTTAAATTTTCGGCAAAAGGACCGGTTATGGCACCCGCATTCATGCTCCACACATAGTCGAACGGCGCCGTGCCTTCATCGACTGTCAGGCTGACCGTCCCCTCCCCCGTTGCGTCCGCACAAACAAAACTGCCCGTCGCGCTGACCTGCAGACTGCCGCTCGATGCGATTTGTACCGAGTCCGTCAGCGTACACGCGCCGGCGGTTACGGTCACATAATACAGCCCGGGACTGTCGGCGGTCAGCGTATTTCCCGCATCGCCGTTACTCCACAAAAAAGTAGGGTTGCCCCCTCCCCCGCTGACGGTTACATCAGCCGTAGCCGTGCTGTTATCGCAATCCAACATCCCGTTTGCCTGCGTTGTCGTTGTCATCGGAGCCGGGTCGAAAGTCGGTAAAGTAACCGTCTGTGTACAGCCGATGCCATCCGTTATCGTTACGTCGTGAAAGCCCGCCGGCACGTCGGTAAAAATACCCGTACCGTTCGACTCTCCGTTGAAAGTATAGACGTGCGGAGGCGTGCCGCCGTCGGCGAATAAGTCTAATATTCCGTCACTCGCGCCCGCGCAGGTTGGATTTTCGGTACTTGCGTTGATGTTTAAGGTGGAGCAATCCAAAGTTTCGCAGGTTTGCGTACCGATGATGCCGAAACAAGGGCCGGTGCCGCGCACTTCCGCATCGACCGTTTCGTCTAATGATAAATTTGTCAAAGAATGAGAGGTCGGGCCGTTATTAGGGAGTGACCAAGGTCCTGCGTTAATGCTGATTTCGTAGCCCTCCGCATTCGCAACTTCTTCCCAAATAAAAGTAATATCGGAAACGGTAATATCGGTGCAGGTAACGGTCGGCGCAGTGTATGCTTCAATGACGGTTATCGTAACTTCATCGGTTGCCGAACAGCCGTTGCTGTCAGTTACCGTAATGCCGTAAGTCGTTGTTTGTGAGGGAGTTGCAACGGTAACGGGGCAGTCGATACAAGACAGGGTCGGGTCGGGCGACCAAGCGTAAGTTACCGTATATTCGGGTTGAAAAGTAATCGAACACTGCTGCACCGCACCCGTAAAATCTTCGTTGTCGTCATAAACCGCAACCTGCCAAATTCCGTTGACGGTACTGCCGCCCGCCCACAAATCGGACCAGTTGCCTTCGGGTTGAAAAGAACCGGTAAAAGGTGCCGCGCTTGCGGGTGCATTCGGCATTCCGAAAGTAATCTCCTGCGTCGCGGCGGGACTGAAACAGGTATTTTGGTAATCGTTTCCGTTGCTGCCGTTGTCGTCCGTCAGCAGGATACTCTGCCCCCCGGGCGAAAAGAGATAGACATCCAAATCCTGTACGTTCGGGTGTTGAATGTTGATGCAAACGGACTGAATAATGCCTTCCGTCAAGACCGTTGCACTCATGCCCGTGACCGAAATGTCGCGGATAACCGGCGCGCCCGGAGTGTTTGCACCGCCGTCCGGAAGGGGTATTTCATCCGCCGCCGAACTAAACGTCTGCGGCTGCAAACTCTGTGCGGAAACCGAGCCGTCCAAAGTTACCGAACTGCCGGTACAAACGGCAATATCCGCCCCGAGGTCGAGGTCGTTCAAATCCGGATTGATACCGGTTTCGGAAGAAAATCCGAATGCGGAAAAAGAGAGAGAAAGTAAAATCAGCGGGAGCAAGAGTACATTTTTTCCCGGATAGGCCGATGTCGAGTGCGCGTCCATATTTTGCGATTGCGGGTGATAAATAAACGGAGGGAAAGTTGCTTTCCGTAGAGCAAAAATCGTGCGGAAAACGGGCAGCAAAGAAAATTAATTTTACTTTTTTAAATTATAAATTGCTGCGCGTAACGGTTTGATAATCAATTTTTTGGCATTTGCGTTATATATTTCTTCGCCAAAAAAACCGGCGAAATCTCAGCCTGTTCCGTGCTTCAGGCGGGCTTAATTCCGGCGAAAAAAAACGCCGCTCCCGAAAGTTAATTCGAGAGCGGCATTTTAGCGTGTCGGAAAAAATCCAACAATAGAATCCCTTACTTTTCAATGCTTATCCGCGAACAAATTTTCCGAGTGCATACGAAATTCCTTCGGCGTTATCCAAGCGCAGGAAATAAATACCGGTCGGCAGACTTTTCACCCGCACCTCGACGCTGTTATCGCCGTGCAGCAAATCTACGACCTCGGTGTTGACTTCTTTACCCGTATTGTCCGTAATCACCAGCGTTCCTTCGCCCGCTTTTTCTTTCCAGGCGAAGTCTATCGTCAAGCGTTCGACGGCAGGATTCGGGTAGGCATTGACTTCCCCCAAAGTCGGTAAAGGAGTCACGGAAGAAGTGCTCTGCGGGTCTTCGACTTCAACCGCACAATCGAGCGGCTCGTTTGAAACGTTGCCCGCGTAGGCATCCTGCCCGGCACCGTAAACGGATAGGCTGTTACCGATATTGACTTTGTTCTGCTGCATAAACGGGTCGTTCGCATTGTCGATTAAACTGACCTTTCCGGCACATTCTCCTTCGTTTTCAAAAGAGAAAAGCGGCGTCAATTCGTCGGTGACGTAGCTGATTTCATTGGTACCGCTCGTCATGTGACTGAAAGAGATGTAATCGTAATCGGGTGCTTCGGCGGGCGCATCGGTACGTGCATTGTCCAACCATTCTACGCCGGGTTGCAGGTTAATCAGGTTGTGCACGGTAAACAATCCGGTCTCGGTTTTAAGTGTAATCTGCCCCGAGCCCGTGATATTTTGCGGAAATTCCCAGGTCGTTTGCGGCAAAAGCGACACCGTGTAACGGTTGCTTTCCGCGTCGAAAGATAAGTCGTATAATACCTGCGCCTGTACATTTACGGCGAAAGCAACGAAGATGAAAAGGGTGAATAATTTGTTCATAATTTTTACTTTGAAAGATGTTGTGTTAAATTTTCAGACGTTCATCGACAAGTCTCCGTCGCGGGATTTATCAATGAACACTTTTCTAAGTCCTCGGGTCATTTTTTGTCGCGACCCGAGGATTGTATTTTATGACTCTGTCCGATTTGCGGACTTACCCCGGAGGGGTCGCCGAGTTACGGCAACTGCTGCGTCACAAAGTAGTTCGTAAAGCTGTTGACATTACCCGGATGGAAAAGCACGTTAAAGAAAATAAAATCGACATCGTTGCCGCCGCCCTGATATTTGACCGCGCCGTCCATTGTGCTGTCACCGCTGAAATAGCCGTGGGTAATGTGGTTGTAATTGAAATTGACATTCGTAGCATCCAAGAAGATGGTAAAGAAAATCGGGTCATCATCCGGAGCACCGATACCCGCCCCTTCAAATACCAAGAAGTTGTTCGAGTCGGTATTTCCGCCGTACAATACATACGTTCCGTTCAGGTCTCGCTGCGCGTATTCGCCCCAGGTCGGTGTCGTGCCGTCGGTAATGTCGAGCGCGACCGGCGTGTAAAATTCACGCGTAAAGGACAGAGCCGTTGCGTTCATCGCACCGAGATGATTGCGGTGACGAACTGCCAGCAGGTACTCCCCTTCCGGTGCCGCAAAATAAACCGGGCTGACGCCGTCGATATCTACAACATCGCCGTCGCGTTGCAATAATGCCGAGCGGGTTGCCGTGATTTCTTCCGGATTTTGCGCCGAACGCAATTCCAAAAACACCCAATCGACTATCGCATCTTCGCCGGTCACGGCAAATACCGCCGCTTCCGCACTCTCGCCGCCGCCCGTAGTGTGAGTAAAAGGTGTCTCCGTACCCGAGGTCAAAGCGGTGTAAGGCTCAATCAGCGGCAGGTAGCCCAAAGAGCGCAAACTGTCGTGCATCAAGCCCGTATCGGTGTCGTAAGGACCCTGTAAGAATACCTTCATGTTTGCGAAAACAAAGGGATCTTCGTCCAAATAATCGGGAATACCGTCACCGTCGGTATCGTCATTGCCGAGCGTACCGTCTTCGTTTGTATCTTCGTCGATGGTTAAAATACCGTCGTTGTCATCGTCCGGATTAAGCGGGTCGCTTTCGCCGGTGTCGAGCGTACCGTTTTGATCGGCATCTTCTTCGCCGTCGGCAAGTCCGTCTGCATCCGTATCCGCATTCAGCGGGTCGGTGTCGGTGCCTGCGTCGTAGTTGCCGTCGCCGCCGGTTTCGATGTTATCGACAATACCGTCATTGTCCGAGTCGGAGTTCGGGTCGTAAGCATCTGCGTCGTCTGCATCCGCTACACCGTCATTATCGTCGTCGTCGTCTTCGCCGTTGATGATACCGTCTGCATCAAAATCACAACTTGCCGCCGATACGCTCGGAATACAAGGATTGCTGTCGTCCGGGTCAAATTGCGGATCATCCGTCGCCACGTCGGTAACAAATCCGTCACCGTCCGCATCGAAAGTACAGGCAATCGGGTCGCAGAAATCCAGCGGATTAGAAC
>JAHDCG010000028.1:23186-55448 GCA_020629965.1 Saprospiraceae bacterium
GCATCAAAATCACAGCCGCCGAAAGTGACGTCGGGAATGCAGGCATCCGCATCGTCCGGGTCGTAGTTTGGGTGTGATGTCGGGAAGTCCGCGAAGTAGCCGTCGCCGTCAGAGTCATTGCCGATACAGGCCGCAACGCTTGGATTCGGGTCACAAGGATTGAGCGGGTCGGTAGCATTTTCGGTTTCGTCGGAGTCGCTGATACCGTCGCCGTCAGAGTCCGAGTTCGGGTCGAATTGCCCGACGTCATTACCGTCGTTTACGCCGTCGTTGTCATCGTCCGGGTCGATTTCGTTGATTTCGCCGTCATTGTCAAAGTCACAAGCCGCGAAAGTTGCATCCGGGTCACAACCGTTCAGAGGATCGGTTTCGCCCGCTTCCGGCTGACCGTTGCGATTTAAATCCTCCGCGCCGTCGGTCAGTCCGTCGCCGTCCGTATCGGGGTTTAGCGGGTCGGTCTCGCCGGTGTCTTGATTACCGTTTTGGTCGGCATCTTCGATACCGTCCGCAATCAAATCATCGTCCGTATCGCTGTCCAAAGGATTGGTGTCCGTGCCGACGTCGTAAGTTCCGTCGCCGCCGGTTTCGACGTTGTCGCTGATACCGTCGTTATCCGAGTCGGAGTTCGGGTCGAATTGCCCGACGTCGTCGCCGTCGTTTACTCCGTCGTTGTCGTCGTCCGGGTCGGTTTCGTTGATTTCACCGTCATTATCAAAATCACAAGCGGCAAAAGTCGTCAGCGGGTCACATTGGTCGAGCGGGTCGGTGCTTTGGGCGACTTCCGCGCCGTCGTCGATGCCGTCCGCATCCGAGTCGGAGTTCAGCGGGTCGGTTTCGCCGGCGTCTTGTGTACCGTTTTGGTCGGCGTCTTCCGTACCGTCGGTCAGTCCGTCGCCGTCCGTGTCGGGGTTCAGCGGGTCGGTATCAATGCCGGCATCATAGCTGCCGTCACCGCCCGTTTCGACAATGTCGCTGACGCCGTCGTTGTCCGAGTCGGAGTTCGGATCGAAAGGTGCCGCATCGTTAACGTCCGTCACACCGTCGCCGTCATCGTCGAGGTCGGTGCCGTTGACCGTGCCGTCATTATCAAAATCACAAACATCGGTCGTAAAATCGGGGACACAGGGGTCGTTATCGTCGGGGTCGAAATTCGGGTCGGTCGGCAGGAAATTTCCGGCGTAGCCGTCGTTGTCGTTGTCTTCCGCCCCGCAGGCCGGGTTGTCCGAGTTCGGGTCACAGGCATCGAGCGGATTGGTTTCGTTATTTGTCTCGTCAAGATCGGTAATGCCGTCGCCGTCCGAGTCGGAGTTTGGGTTAAACTGCCCGACGTCGTCGCCGTCATTGACGCCGTCGTTGTCGTCGTCCGGGTCGGTTTCGTTGATTTCCCCGTCATTATCAAAATCACAAGCCGCGAAGGTGGCTGTGGGGTCGCAGAGGTCGAGCGGATTGGTTTCTCCGTCATTTTGCATACCGTTTTGGTCGGCATCTTCTTCGCCGTCGGTCAGTCCGTCGCCGTCCGTATCGGGACTCAGCGGGTCGGTTTCCCCGTCATCCTGTGTGCCGTTTTGGTCGGCGTCTTCCGTGCCGTCGGTAATTAAATCGTCGTCGGTGTCGGCGTCCAAAGGATTGGTATCCGTACCTGGATTGTACATACCGTCGCCGCCCGTTTCGACTACATCGGTAATGCCGTCTGCGTCAGAGTCGGAGTTCGGGTTATAATTTTCCGCATCGTTTGCATCGGAAACGCCGTCGTTGTCGTCGTCGTTATCGTCTGCATTGATGATGCCGTCTGCGTCAAAATCGCAGTTGCCGACCGTAAAATCGGGAATACAAGCATCCGCATCGTTCGGGTCGTACAGCGGGTCGGTGTCCGCATAGTCCGGGTAGTAACCGTCGCCGTCTGCATCGGTTGCGTTGCAGGCAAAAGCATCGGGGTCGGGGTCACAGGGATTGAGCGGGTCGGAGTCTCCGTTTTCGGGATTGTACGTGCCGTCGTCGCCGGTTTCGTCATTGTCCGTAATGCCGTCGTTATCCGAGTCCGAGTTCGGGTCGAAGTCGTCGGCATCATCGACGTCCGCTACGCCGTCGTTGTCGTCGTCCGGGTCGTCTGCGTTGATAATACCGTCATCGTCAAAATCACAGGAAGGATAAACAGCGTTCGGGTCGCACAAGGTCAGCGGGTCGCTTTCGCCGAGGTCGAGTGCGCCGTTTTGGTTGGCATCTTCCGCGCCGTCGGCAATGTCGTCACCGTCCGAATCGGGGTTCAGCGGGTCGGTTTCGCCGGCGTCTTGCGTACCGTTTTGGTCGGCATCTTCAATGCCGTCCGCGATTAAATCGTCATCGGTATCGGCATCCAAAGGATTGGTATCGGTGCCGGGATTGTACATGCCGTCGCCGCCCGTCTCGATGTTGTCTGCAATACCGTCAGCGTCCGAGTCGGAGTTCGGGTCATAAGCGTTCACATCGTTGTTATCGTTGACGCCGTCGTTGTCGTCGTCCAAATCTGCATCATTGACCAAGCCGTCTTCGTCAAAGTCACAGGCACCCGCCGTCACATCCGGCACACAAGGGTCGGAGTCGTCCGGGTCAAAAAGCGGATCGTCTGCCGTAAAATCGGGAAAGTAACCGTCGCCGTCCGCGTCCGTACCGACACAAGCCGTCGCTTCGCTGTCGGGGTCGCAGGGGTTGAGCGGGTCGCTTTCCGCGCCGTTGACCTGACCGTCGTGGTTGACATCTTCGTTGCCGTCATTGATTTGGTCGCCGTCCGTATCCGGGTTCAAAGGGTTGGTGTCCGTACCGGGATTATACATACCGTCGCCGCCCGTTTCCGTATTATCGGCAATGCCGTCGTTATCCGAGTCGGAGTTCGGGTCAAAATCATCGACGTCGTTGACATCGTTCACGCCGTCGTTATCATCGTCGGGGTCGTCGCCGTTGGCAATGCCGTCTCCGTCAAAATCACAAGCGGGAAACAGCAAACTCGGGTCGCATTGGTCTAAAGGGTCGGACTCGTCATTATCGACCTGCCCGTTGTTATTGGTATCTTCATCGCCGTCGGCAATGTTGTCGTCGTCACTGTCGGGGTCGGTGGGATTGGTTTCGCCGGCGTCCTGCACACCGTTTCGGTCGGCATCTTCCGTGCCGTCGGCAATGCCGTCATTGTCCGTATCCGAGTTTAAGGGGTCGGTATCCGTGCCTGCGTCGTAACTGCCGTCACCGCCCGTTTCCGTATTGTCGGTAATGCCGTCATTGTCGGAATCCGAATTCGGATTAAAAACACCTACATCGTCACCGTCATCGACACCGTCGTTGTCGTCGTCGGGGTCTAAGTTATTCGGAATGCCGTCGCCGTCAAAATCGCAGCTCGCGGCAGTATCGACCGGGTCGCAGAAGTCCAAAGGATTGCTTTCGCCCTCTTCGATAATACCGTTGCGATTGAGGTCTTCGTTACCGTCCGCGATGCCGTCGCTGTCACTGTCGGAACTCAAAGGGTCGGTTTCTCCGGGGTTTTGCTCGCCGTTGACATTGGTATCTTCAATGCCGTCGGAAATTAAATCGTTGTCCGTATCGGCATCCAAGGGATTGGTATCGGTACCGGGATTGTACTGACCGTCGCCGCCCGTCTCGACTATGTCGGTAATGCCGTCGTTATCGTTATCGGTGTGCGGGTCGAAATCGTCGCTATCCAAAGCGTCGCTAACGCCGTCATTATCGTCGTCGGGGTCGTTGCCGTTAACCATGCCGTCTTCGTCAAAATCACAGGCACCGACCGTAAAGTCCGGCACACAAGGGTCGGCATCGTTGGGGTCGAACTGCGGGTGGGTATTCGGGTAATCGGAAAAATAACCGTCGTTGTCGGCGTCCGTGCCGTCACAGGCATTCACCGCAGGGTCGGGGTCGCAGGGGTTTAGAGGGTCGCTGTCCGAGTTGGGATGGTACTGACCGTCGCCGCCGGTTTCGTCGTTATCGGCGATACCGTCGCCGTCCGAGTCAGAGTTCGGATTAAAGGGATTCACATCGTCCTCATCATCTACGCCGTCGTTATCGTCGTCGGGGTCGTTGTTGTTGATGATGCCGTCTTCGTCAAAATCACAACCGGCAAATACCGCATTCGGGCTGCATATATCCAAAGGGTCGCTCTCATCGGCATCGACGGCGCCGTTTTGATTGGAGTCTTCCGCGCCGTCGATGACGTTATCACCGTCGCTGTCGCTGTCCAAAGGGTCAGTTTCGCCGGAGTCTTGTGTGCCGTTTTGATTCGCGTCTTCGACACCGTCCGAGATTTGGTCGTTATCGGTGTCATTGTCTAAAGGGTTGGTATCCGTGCCGACGTTGTACATTCCGTCGTTGCCCGTTTCGATATTGTCGGAAATGCCGTCGTTGTCGGAGTCGGAGTTCGGGTCGTAAGCATCCGCGTCGTTGATATCGTTGACGCCGTCGTTATCGTCGTCGGGGTCGTTGCTGTTGATGATGCCGTCTTCGTCAAAATCGCAAGTGCCCGCCGCCGGATTCGGCACACAAGCATCGTTATCATCGGGGTCGAAAGTCGGGTCGGCGGCATCGACATTGACAAAAAAACCGTCGCCGTCCTCATCGCCGCCCGCACAGGCAGGACTCGCCGGGTCGGGGTCGCAGGGGTCTAAAGGGTCGCTGTCCGTACCGGGATTGAAGACGCCGTCGCCGCCGGTTTCGTTGTTGTCACTAATGCCGTCGTTATCGCTGTCGCTGTCGGGGTCGAAATCATCTACGTCGTCGTCGTCCCCGACGCCGTCGTTATCGTCGTCGGGGTCGTCGGCGTTGACAATGCCGTCTTCGTCAAAATCACAGGCGGGACCGGTTGCATCGGGGTCGCAGGGATTCAAAGGGTCGGACTCTCCTGCATCGTTTTGACCGTTAAAATTTATATCCTCTTCGCCGTCTTCGAGCAAATCGCCGTCCGTATTCGCATTGTTGAGGTCGGTTTCCGTGCCTTCATCCCATACGCCGTTGCCGTTGGAGTCTTCGAGGCTGTTGGGAATGCCGTCCAGGTCATTGTCCGTACAGTCGGCAGATAAAGTGTCGATGTTGAATTGATAAGTGTACAGAACACCCGCGCCGAGGTCGAGGGCGTTGATGTCGTTACCGCCGTTAATGTTGGCTTCGTTGCTGTCCGAGTCGGAAATGGGGTCGGTATCGTTATTCACCAAGGATACAATACCGTCGCACCCGCTCGAACGGCGGAAAGAAAAAAGCGGTGTCGCTACGCCCGCCGTATAAGGAATCGGCGGTTGGTCAGAGTTCATTTGAAAGAAATAGTAAGTCGCGTCGGGATTTTCCTGAATGTTGGAAATGCTGCCGTTCGGCGTCCAGCCTCCGTTGACGGCGGTAAAATTATCGTAGGAAAAATCCTGCTCCGTGACGATGGTCAACTGCGCCGGGGTCGAGGTAATGATGAAGCTGCTCGGGGATTGGTTTTCGTCCAGAGTTACCGAAACGAGATAGGTTTCGCCGTCTTCCTGTAGGGCGATTTTGGTATATAGTTGCCCGAACGCGGGACTGAGACCAAAAAGCAGGAAAAGCAAAAGTCCTCCGAGTCGTTTTTTATAATGAGTAATAACGGTAGTCATTTTTTGTTTTTTTTGTCCGACGAGAAAGAGAGACGAACTGTTTTTTTGTTGTTGTAGGAATGCTGAAAAAGAGGGGAATTTCTTCAATCGGTAAAAGAGAAAAAAAAGGGGGGTAAAAAGTCCTACAACAAATCCGACCGACCTTTTCGGTCGGATTTATTGCAGGTTTGAGATGAAAGTTATGGTATAATTGCCGGCTCGCCGCTCTACTTATCAAAGCGAGCGGCGAGCCGGCAGGGCAAGCGATACCGCTACGGTAATTGCTGATTTATGGCAAAATTCGTCAGGATATTCACGTTGCCCGGGTAGGAGTAGATAACCTCGAAGAGCATCGACCCCTGTTCGTTACCCGGTCCCTGATAAATCGAACGACCGTCCAAATCCATATCCGAAGTCTTGTAGCCCGCGGAGATGAAGTTGGCTAAATTGGACGGGTTTTGCGCATCTAAAAGCACCTGTGAAAAGAGGATGAGATTGTCATTATTCGGTCCCGAATAAATCGTTCTTCCGTCGGAGTTCAAATCCCCCATCCACATATAGCGATCGGTGCTGTCTTGGGTGACGTACATCGGGAAAGCACCGAGTGCGGTGTAAGAGGTATCCGTAAAGTCGAACTCGGTGACAATCGGCGACATTACACCCGCGTCGTTGCTCATTACGCCCAGGTGGTTACGGTGACGTACACTGACGTAATATTCACCCGCTTGGGTGCTGTCGAATTCCAGCAAACTGACCCCGTCCGTGTCCACGATATCACCGTCGCGCTGCACGAGGGCGGAGCGGGTAGCGATGATACTGTCGAGGCTGAGATTGCTGCGTAATTCTACGAAGACCCAATCCACAATAGCATTTTCGCCCGTGACGCCTAACACCGCCGTGCTGTCCGTAATCGTTTCACCGCCGCCTTCGCCGACGTGGGGAAAGAGTGCTTCCCCCGTAAACAAATCGGTCATGGAAGAGTACGGCTCCGTCAAAGGAATCAAGCCCTGCGCACGCAAATCATCGCGCATCAAACCGTCGTTGGTGCCGCGCATGGCGCCCTGCAATTTGACCGTCAGGTCTAAGACCACACCCACACAAGCGGGGCTGATAATCGGGTCACAGGGATCGAGCGGGTCACCGTCGTAGCTGTCATCCGTATCGGTTTCCTCTTCGTTGTCGATGGTATCGTCATCCGCATCTTCTTCACCGTCCGGAATGCCGTCGTTATCGGTGTCGGTGTCGAATTGGTAAACGTAATCGTCCGGGTCGTTAGAAGTACTGATGTAGATTTCCGTCAAATCGGAAAGACCGTCGTTATCGTCATCCAAATCCGTATCGTTGTCCAAACCGTCCAAATCAAAATCACAGTGACCCAGAGTATCTTGTGACAAAGTCAACAGTGCTTGGTCAGACATAACGGTACAGGTAGAGGTGGTCGCAAGCAGGCGGTAGCTGTAATTATTCAGCAAACCTACGCTGTCGATATAAAGGTTATTGGTGGTAGCGCCGGTGTACAAAGCGTTGTTACTCAGGTCAGTCCAAGTCGAGCTGCCCTCCGGCAATACCTGCCATTGCAAATCCAAAGTACCCGAACCGCCGTTTACGACCGCTACGTTGAAAGTGGCGTCGATGTTGGAACATACATCCTGATCGGACAAAGAAGACAGGGTAATCGGCCCTTCTACCGTCAGTTTTGCCGCTGCCGAAGGAACGCCGACACAGTTATCGGAACCCAAAACCGCACGGTAGCGATAACCGCCGAGACCCGCTACGTCACTGATATTCAGCGTAGCCGCGTCGGTACCGGAATAGGGCGATGCGTCGGGTACGGTCGTCCAGGTGATACCGTTGTTGGTACTGAACTCCCAAGTCCAATCCGTACCGCCGCCGCTGCCGTTGGTGCCGGCTGCCGTGAATGTCGCGCCGTCACCCGAACAAACTATGACGTCTTCGGGGTCGGTGGTGATTGCCAAGGGGCCTTCTACATTTAAAAGTGCCGGGTCGGAAATGACCGTACCGCAACTACCGACGGTCATGACCGCACGGAATAAGTAGTCGTCGTAGCCGAGTACATCGTCGATAGACAAGGTGTCCGTCGTGACACCGTTGACGTTGGTTACGTTAGTCAAATCAGTCCAGGTCGAACCGTTATCCGTAGATTGTTGCCATTGATACTCGATGTTGCCTTCGCCGGGGTTGCTGACTTGTACATCGAAAGTAACCCCCAAACCGGAGCAGGAAACAACATCGTCGGGCTGACCGTCAACGTCGAAGCTGACCGGACCTTCCACGGTCAGTCGGGCACTATTGGAGAATACCGGGTCACACACACTCGATTGAGTCGCCAAGCGATAGTAACGACCGCTCAAACCGGTCAGGTCATTGATAGTCAAAGTAGTAGTAGTCACATCCGAGTAAACCGCGCCGTCGGACAAATCCGCAAAGTTGATATTATCGGAGCTGACCTGCCATTGATAGGTCATGGTACCCGCCGCACCTGCCGTAATTTCGGGAGCGGAAGTGAATGTCGCACCGTCGGTAAAACAAGTTGTCAAATCTACGGGATGCGCATCGTTGGCATAAGTAATCGGGCCTTCTACGGTCAGATTGGCTACGCCGGAAATTTCTTGCGAACAAGCACCCGACTGAACGACATCGCGGAACAATAAACCGTTGAGACCGGCTACGTTGGTGATGCTCATGTTGTCGGTAGTCACACCGTTGTAGGTAGTGTTATTGACCAAATCGAACCAATCGGTGCCGTTGGTACTGAATTGCCATTGGTGCGTAATCGTACCCGCACCCGGGTTAGTCGTCGTTACGGAGAAGCTCGTTCCGTCTCCCGCACAAACCGTCTGTGCCGGAATGGTCTCACTGACTCCGATTTCACCTTCTACGACCAAGAGAGAGCTGTTGGTGTACAAGGTATCACACAAGGTCGGCACGACACGCAAGCGGTAGTAGTTGCCGTTAAATGCGGTCGGAATGTCGTAAATGGTGATACTCGTAGAGGTGGTATTCAGATAATTGACGCCGTCGTCGGTCAAATCAGTCCAGGTCACTCCCTCATCGACGGATACCTGCCATTGCTTTTCGGCGGCAGCTTCACTGACGGTTACGGAATACAATTCCAAGTCATCCGCACAGGCGATGCGTTGGGCATCCAGATTTGAAACCGATACTTCGGGCGTCACGGTCAGTTGTGCCGAGGGCGATGCCGTTGCCGCACATTCGCCGGTAAAGACCTGCGCACGGAAGTAATAACCGTCCAGACCGGCCACGTTACTGATACTCAAAGTGTCGGTGTTGTTGCCGTTAAATACTTCGTTATTGGGTACGTCCGTCCAGTTCACTTCGTCGGTCGAGTACTCCCAAATGTAATCTAAAGTACCGCTGTTTTCGAGGGTTACGCCTACGTTGAAAATAACCGAATTGCCCGCACATTGTGCGGCATCGACCGGCAAACTCGGATCGATGGTAACGGGACCTTCTTCAAATAAGACCGCCGGCAAAGATGCGATTTCCAAACATTCGCCGGTTTCGGCGGTCAGGCGGTACTGCGTCAGGTCGCGGTCGGTCACGTCACTGACGTTCAGAACAGTCGCGGTAAAATCCGAGTAGATGCCGCCGTGGGTAGTCGCCGTGATGTCTGTCCAGTTCACGCCGTTGTCTTCGCTGTATTGCCACAGGTAAGTCAGAGTACCCGCCCCTGCATTGGAAACCGCAGCAGAAAACGACGCTGTTTCTCCGGTACACGCACTAAAGTCTTCGGGGTCTGCGCTGACGGCAATCGGACCTTCCGTCACTAAAGTTACCGTTGCGGACTCATCGACGTTACATTCCGCCGTTTGGAAAGTCACGCGGTAATCATTGCCGTTGAGACCGTTGACATCCGCGATAATCAAAGTATTGGTTTGTACACCGCCGTAGGTCGGACCGTTGTTCAAATCGACCCAAGCCGTACCGGTGTAGTATTGCCAGCGGTATTCGACGGTACCCGAGCCGGGGTTATCGACCGCAATCGAAAATTGTGCGGAATTGCCCGCACATTCGGTGACATCGACGGGTTGCGCACTGACGGTCAAAGGACCTTCTACGCGCAGCACCGCTTCTTCGCTCGCCGTATCTTCACATTCGGAAGTCTGCGCCAAAACCCGGTATTGATAATTGTCCATAGTCGCCGTAGTCGTCGCTACGTTGAGTGTCTGCGTCGTTGCGCCGCTGTAAGGAGCCGTGTCGGTCAGGTCTGACCAAGTCGCGCCGTTATCGGTACTGAGTTGCCATTGATAAGCCAAAGTGCCTTGTGCGATAAACGCTTCGGCGGTAAATGAGGTCGCGTTACCCGCACACAGCTCTGTGTCGTCGGGGTTGGCGGTAAAGTCAATCGGGCCGTACACGTCGAGTACGGCGGGCCCCTGAACGGTCTGCGTACATTCGTCGGTACTGATGAGGACTTGGTATTGAAAACCGTCTAAACCCGTGACATCGTCGATACTCAAACTGCTGCTGAAGACGCCGTTGTAATTGGTGTCGTTGGCGAGGTCGGAGAAAGAAGTACCGCTGTCGGTACTGATTTGCCAGATGTAGTTAACGGCATCCGCGCCGTCGTTTCCGGGGTTATCGACTTCTACGAAAAACAAAGCACCCGCGCCCGCACATTGCGAAGCGTCGGCAATCGGAGTAGTAACGGTCAACGGGCCGGTCACGGTCAGCAGTGCCTCGTCGGTGTAAGTTTCCGTACAGTAGTTACTGCTTACTTCCATGCGGTAGAGGTTTCCGTTGAGACCCGCCACCGAAGAAATATCGAGGTTTAAAGTCGTCACGCCGTTGTAAGGCGCAGCATCGGTCAGGTCTGTCCAGGTCGCACCGTCATCGGTACTGATTTGCCATTGCAGGTTCATGCTTCCCGTGCCGGTATTTTCCGCAAATGCGGTAAAAGTATGGCTGTCCGTGCCGCACAAAGCAACATCCATGGGGCTTGTGCCGATAGACAAAGGCCCGTCCACACTCAAGGTCGCCTGACGACTGGTTTCAAAAACACAAGCCTCCGTACCGATTAAACACTGAAACCGGTAGTCGTGTAAGCCCGTCACATCGTCGATGACCAATGTGGCGGTATTGATACCGCTGTAATTCGTTCCGTCCAAAACGTTGAAGTAATTGACCCCGCCGTCATTGGAGTATTGCCATTGATAAGTTAAAACGCCCTCACCGTCATTGGCCGCGGTTGCGGTAAAAGAAGTGCCCGAACCGCCGCATTGTTCGACATCTGCCGGCAGCGAAGTATCGGTAAAGTAAATATCGCCTTCTACGGTGATTAGTGCGCCGCCCGTGATGCTGTCTGCCGCGATTTCACAACCCGAGTCATCGAGAATAGTGACGATGCTGTAATGGGTCGTTGCTGCGGGAGAAACCGTAATCGGGTCGCCGCTGACATAATCTTCGACTACGATATTATTCGTGCCGTCGGTGTACGTTACGTCGTAAGGCGACCATCCGCCCTGAATATCGATGTATAAATCGACGGACTCCGCTTCGCAAATTGCGATAGAGTCACCCATGACCGCCGTTTCGACATGTATCGGGTCACAAACATCACAGAGGTCGGAAGCATCGCCTGCGTCGAAGACGCCGTTACCGTTCGTATCTTCAAAGGCATCCGGAATACCGTCCATATCGCAATCCGCGCAAGACCAGGCTTCGAGGTTGTAATTATCTACCCAGTTGACGAAAGAATTGGGCGAGGTGCCGAAGTCGATAACCGCAAACTCGTTACCGGGGTTGTTGTCGGCCGAGTTATTCGGTACGTTGAAAGGGTCGTTGTAATTGTCAATAATTGAAAGGTCTTCAAAACAACCGTTGACCGACTCGAAAGTAAAGAGTAAGGTCTCGATGCTGTCGGTGTAATCCATGTTGGCGGGGTTACTGATACCGACGGAGTAGTAGTTGAAACCGGGTGCTTCGTCGGGTGAATGCACGAAGGTCGGATTGGAATTCCAGATACCCGTCACGCTGGTAATGTTGTGCAGGGAGTCGGTGTTCGTGATTTTGAGAGTGACCTGCGCTCCCGTAGCGGTTTGGGTAGAGGCGGTGGGCACATAACCGTTGGCGGGCATGGCGTAAATTCCCCACTGTGTGCCGCTCTCCATGAGTTGCACTTTGAATTTGAAACCCGGCGAAGATGCCGTTTGCGCCGATGCCGACATACCGCCCGCAAGCAGTATTAAGAACAGCAACACGCATTTAAAAGTGTTGTAAAACTTGTTCATAATTTTAAATAGTTTTCACGGAGTACGATGCCGAATATTCGTGCTCTAACCCCTTACAATTGGAAATGATTTCGTATCCCTGCGGGCAAAAGCCGGCCGGGGTTTCACGGGTGAAGTGAAACAGAAAGAGGGGTGTTATTAGTTTTTTTGTAATGTATTCGGTAAGTAAAATAAATTAAATAAGTTGAGCCGGAATGGTTTTTTATTTTTTCTTCTAAAGAATAAGCATAACAGTTTAAGTTATTTGGTTTATTCTACTAAGGGAAGAAGGAAGCGTTTATTCCGGTGTTTTCTCTAAAATAATGTAGTTATCCAATAAATTGATATTGTTCGGTTCCGACAAAATACCGTGAAACAAAATGTTACTCGGGTCGTTGTCGGGGCCTTGCATAATGACCTTGCCGTCCATGTCCAAATCCGTGGCGTAATAGCCCTGCACCACGTAATTGTACAGAATGTTTACGTTGCTCGGATGGGTCAAAACGTCGATTAAAATCGGGAATAAATCATTGTCCGGTCCCTGATAAATCACGCGGCTGTCCTGATTGAAATCGCCCGCCCACATTTGATATTCTCCGAAAATAATCCGCGCCGGATTTTCTCCGTAAACGGGCGTCGCAACATCGGTAAAGTCAATCTCCGCCGGAGTGCGCGTCAGCAGCAGAGGTAACTTTGTCGTCATGCCCAGGTGGTTGCGGTGTCGTACCGTGACGTAATAATATTGCGCTTGTACATCCGCAAAAAACAAGTCCGATACGCCGTCGATATCTTTCACATCTCCGTCCTTTTGCAAGAGGGCGGAGCGGGTAGAAATCACGGTGCCGCCGAGTAAAGAGTCTCGTAATTCGACAAAAACCCAATCTACAATCGCATTGTTACCGGTCACGGTAAATACCGCCGGATCGACCGTTTCGCCGCCGCCGCCGCCGACATGGACATAATTTGCAAATTCGGAATACGGCTCGGTCAAAGGTAAAAGTCCCAAGGCCCGTAAGTCGTCTCGCATCGTGCCGTCACCGCCGTTTTGCAGCATGGCACCCTGCAGCTTTACTTTGGGTCGAACGGCAACGCCGAGACAAGCGGTACTCAATATCGGGTCGCAAGGGTCGCGCGGGTCGGTTTCGTTACCGTTGACAAAACCGTTTCGGTCGGCATCTTCCGTGCCGTCGTCAAAAGTATCGCCGTCGGTATCGGATGCACGCGGGTCGGTTTCGTCCGCAGTATAAATGCCGTCCTTATTTGCGTCTTCGATGCCGTCCGAAAGCAAATCGTTGTCGGTATCGCGGTCATAAGGGTGCGTTTCGCCCGGTTGATACATGCCGTCCGCATTGGTGTCTTCCGTAGCATCCGGTATCAGGTCGCCGTCGCTGTCGAAGTCATAAGGATTGGCAATGCCGTCACCGTCGGCGTCCACATCGACCTCCGAGTCGGCGTCGCCCATGGTACCGTCCGCATGACTTGTCCGGTAAGGACTGCTGTCCGTATCGGTGCCGTCGGTCGGTCGTCCGTGGTTATCCGAGCCGTCGGGTTCCGTGGTAATCAACAAAAGCTGCTGAGCCGCATCGGAAAAACCGTCGCCGTTTGCATCGGAAAAGGCATCGAATTTGCCGTCGTGGTTAACGTCATGCGCTAAACCGCCGACTTCGGCAATGTCGTGAATACCGTCTCCGTCAGAATCAAGATCTAAATAATTGGGAAAATTGTCGTAATCGACATCTGCGAGGTAGTAAGCGGATCCGTCGGAGTTGACATCTTCAGGTTTTCCGTCGATTGTCGCGCCGTCCGCGTCCGTGTAGATAAGGGGAAAAGAAGAGTAATTATCGTGTAAACCGTCTTGATTATTATCTGCAAATTCAGTGCCAAAGTCTATCTTTCCGTCGCCGTCCGTGTCGATTCCGCCGATTTCTATCAAATCGCAAATACCGTCGTTGTCCGAGTCGGTATCGAGGTAGTTCGGAATGCCGTCTCCGTCCGTATCGAGGAGGTTGCCGGACTGCCCCGAAGAGTAAATATTTCCGTCGAAAGCAATCAGAGGGTCGTTCGGGTCGTCCTGCCCGTCTTCGCCGTCGTCGTCGCTGTCGTACAGGTCATGGTAGCCGTCCGCGTCCGCATCCGGCATAGAAGAAGCATCGCCCGGCGTCGGGTATTCGGGTATGCCGTCGCCGTTCGTGTCCGCGCCGTAAACTTCGATGAGGTCGGGTATGCCGTCGTTGTCGCTGTCTAAATCCAAAAAATTCGGAACGCCGTCTTGGTCGCGATCCTGCGCGAGACTCGTCGGGTCGAAGTTATCGGAAGCCGTCGCGTCGGCATTACTATCATCGGCATCGAAGCCTTCGGCAAAACCGTCGCCGTCGTTGTCCCAGCCCGCCAGCAAAATATTATCTACCCTGCCGTCGCCCTGCAAGTCGATGAAGCCCGCCTCGACGGCATCCGGAATTCCGTCGTTGTCGGAGTCGGAGTCGCGGTCGTTGGGAATGCCGTCGCCGTCGCTGTCCCCTTCGGTTTCATCTGCGTTCGGAATGCCGTCGTTGTCTCGATCCAAATCGTATAAATCGGGACTGCCGTCACGGTCGCGGTCGGCATTTTCATAAAGTGTAATAATTTGTTCGCGCACAAAAGAATTGCCGCAGTCATCGGTCAAAGACCAAGTCCGCGTCAGGTAGCCCGTCGCGCAGTCATCGCCGTTTAGATTGACCAGATTATCGGTATAGACCGCCTGCAAATTTTCCGCACAGTTATCCGTTTCGTCGGTAACGTCTCCCGTAAGGGTGAGGTCGTTGCGGTCTTCATCGCACAATACGGTCACATCGGCGGGCGCGGTAAACAACGGATGAGCCGTGTCTTGAATATAAATGGTGTGATTGAGAACGGTGCCGTTGCCGCATTCATCGACGGTCGTGTAGCTTCTGACAAGATGACGGGTCGCGCAGTCGGCATCGTTGTCCGTTTCGACAAAACTCAACGGAACGTTGCTGTCACAGTTATCTGTCGCAATGAGTTCCGTACCGATGGTTAAAGGCGGTGGCACGGCGTTGCAATTTGCTTGATTTATCAGCGGCAAACTGCCTTCAATGACCAGCCAACCTACGGTTTCCTGCGCGTGCGCCCCGTCGAGATAATCCCATTCCTGTACGCTGACTTCAAAACTCGTCGGAGTGACGTTGCGTACTTTGACAACCGCGGCTTGATTGCCGTTGTAAGTCAAAGAATTGGCAATGACTACGGGGTTGTGATAGGTGAATGCCAAATCGACTGTTTTCCAATGGTGAGCCACCGAAACGGTTCCGCTTTCGCCGATAGTTTCGTCGTTTTCATCGGTAAAATTACCTGCCGAACCGACGGCAAAAATCGCCGTGGTTTCATCGCTGTGTACCGAATTGCTCTCACTGCTTTGTTCTTCCTGTATGAATAAATCGACCGATGCCGAGCCGGCACCGTTCATCCGTACCGCAGCCGGGTCATTGTCGATAGTCGATTGCATGGTCGTCAATAAAATCGGCGTTTGGGCAAACGTTTGTCCGTAATCGACCGGAACCCACGTATTACCGACCTGTGCGGTCAAGGCGGAGAAATCCCCGGCACTCATCCCCTCCTCTATTGCCGTCCAGGCTACGGATTCGGGCTTGTGAATGCCGTCGTTGGCTTGTTCTTCCTGTAGTTTTATTTCAAATTGTGAAGAGACAACATTGCGCGTGCGCACGGTGACGGGTGAGCTTTCGTTGGTCGTTACTACCTGATTAAAAATCAGCGGAGTTGTCGCGAAGTCAATCGGTAACTGTACGGTTTTCCAACGATGTGTGACATTTTCAATGACCCCCGCCACCATTTTTTTGCCGTTGGGCAAGGTGTAGATACGGAAAATGTCCGGCGCCGTAATGTCCGTAATTTCGACGGTTTGAGAAGCCGTTCCCGTATTGCCGCAGGCATCGGTCGCCGTCCAGGTACGCGTCAGAGTGTAGTCGTGCAGGCTGCAGCCGTCGTCGCCCTGCGTGTTCGTTTCTTCCAAGCCGAGGTTAATACTTTGGCAGTTTTCGTAGGCAAAAACGAAAGGTGCCTGCGGGATGACTTCGTCACAGAAGACCGTATCGGCGGGCGGCACGTTAAGCAATTCGGGAGCAATGTCATCCGAAAATTGTAAAGTCACCGTCGTGCTTGCGCAGCAATTCGTATTGTCGTCGCAAAGTCGATAGGTGAATATTTCGTCGGAACAAACGGGACTGCCCGGGGTGTAAGTAAAATCACCGTTGTCTTGCAGAGCGACGGTTCCGTTGGCGGGTTGGTCGATGACGGTCAGCGTTACCGCGCCGAAGTTGCTGTCGTTGTGCGTTGCATTTTCCGCAAAAACAAAACCGCTGCAACCGACCGCAAATACATCCGGCGTGACCACGGGAGCAACCGGCGCACTCACCGAAACCGCGCCGTAATCGTTGACGCAACCGCCCCCGGCGTAGCGAACGGTCAAAACGTAAGAACCTTCCGACAAATCGGTAAAATTCGTTTTATTGATATTTTCCCAAGTCGAACCGCCGTCTAAACTGACCTCGAAATCTTCCCCTTCGGGTACGAATGCCGAAATTTGAATTTCACCGTTTGCCGCGTTGCAATTTGTATTCGGAGTAACGTCCGCAGTTAATATTTCGGGGCGAGGACGAACCGTGACCGTCTCGGTATCGGTAACGGAACAGCCGTCGGTATCGGTAACGGTCATTTGTACATCGATATGCGTCGCCAAAGTGCCGGGCGGTACGTCGAAAGTCACATCGTGCGGACCTTTGCCCGTCAGATTTTGCGGAGCGGCATAAATACCGAAATTCCAAGTGTAATTCATATCCGAGCCTGCCTCCGCAGCGGCGAAGGTGTAAGTTTGGTCGTTGCACAAAAAGCCGGCGGCGGAAGTCGGAAAGGAAGAAATCTCGGCAATAATCGCATCGGTACAATCCGGGTCTTCGCAATCCGTCAGACCGTCTAAATCGTCGTCGTAACCGTTGTCACAGATTTCGGGGCAAGACGCGACGGTTACCGTATAAGTTTGGGTATCCTGACATCCGTCGGCGTCCGTGTAGGTCAGCAGATAGGTTCCCGCGCTGTTGACCGTTGCGCCGGTAAAACTGAAATAGGCGGCAGCGGTCGGGGTATTGTCCGTCGAATTATCGGGCAAAGTCAGGACAAAACTTCCCGACAGGGATGATTGTGCTCCGAGGTCGAAAGATTGCCCCGGACAAAGAGACACGGTGTTTTGGTCGAGCCAGGTGCCGTTGTCGATGCGGACACGCGGTTGCAGTACGGGATTGGCATTGACCGTGACGGTAAAATCGTCGGTATTCGTGCATCCGTTGCCGTCGGTGACGGTGACGGTGTAGGTCGTCGTCGCGGTCGGCGTCACGTTTTTATCCGAGCCGCTGCCCTGTCCGTTGCTCCAGGCGTAGGTGTAAGACCCGTCGCCCCCCGAGGCGGAGGCGGTCAGTACGGTGGTTTCGCCGCTGCAAATGACGCTTGCGGAAGTGTTGATATTTACGTCCAAGCCGTTAAAACAAACGGGGTCTTCGCAGTCGGTCAAACCGTTGCCGTCATCGTCGATGCCGTTGCCGCAGACTTCGGTACAGTCCGAAACCGTCACTTCAAAGTCTTGCGTCACACTGCACCCGTTCCCGTCCGTGTAGGTCATCAGGTAGTTACCCGCCGCAGCGGGGGCGGCATCGGTAAAGTCAAAAAAAGTGTTGCCGCTCGGGGTATTATCGACGGTGCCGTCGGGCAGGGTCAGACTGATGCCGTTTTGTAAACCGACCTGACTGCCGAGCGAGAAATCATCTCCTTCACAAACTCCGAGTACACTTTGATTTACCCAACCTGCGCCGTTGACATTGGTGTAAGGAGTGATGGCAGTAGTCTGCACGACATCAATCGTTAAACTGCCGACGGCCGTGCAGCCGTTATCATCCGTGACAGTGACCGTATAAGTCGTGTTGACGGTCGGCGAAACCGTCTTACTGCCGCCCGTGCCCAACCCGTTGCTCCATGTGTAGGAATAGGGCCCGGTGCCGCCCGAGCCGTAGGTGTAGAGCACGGTATTGTCGCCGGCGCAGAGTGAGTTATCGGAAGTAACGACGTTAGAAGTCAGACCGGCAAAACAAGCCGGGTCGTCGCAGTCGGTCAAACCGTTGCCGTCGTCGTCGATGCCGTTGTCGCATATTTCTCCGCAATTCTCGGCGGTTCCTCCCGCGTCGGCGGGCGGATTACCACCGGTGATAAGAATTTTATCGAGCTGTGTACCGTTTTCCCGACCGGCGATTTCTATGGTATTGACACCTGCGGGCAGACAATAAACGACGGCTTCGTTGGCTTGATTGCTGTCATGTACGCGCTGCCAAGTCCAATTGCCGCTGAGGGGAATGTCGTTAAATTTAATCCACTCTTCGCCGTTTGCTCTGACCCAAAAACTGTCGTCGTTTCCGTTAGCGGCTCGGGTACGCAGGTATATTTTGTAAGAACCCGCCGTAGTGATTTCGGGAGAAAAAACGAGGTGTTCCGCAGCGGCGGAAGCGGGGGCGTTGTAGTTATCGGTACCGTTATAAACGACATAATTTCCCTGCGAGGCCGTATTGTCGGCGACCGAACCGAAAACCGAGGGCAGATTACCGCAGTCGGGTTCTAAGTATATCTCGTCGGTTCCGACGTTTTCGCACAGTTCTTCGTCGCAGACTTCTTTCCAGGTGATGTCGTCCAAATTCAAACCGACGGTAGTGCCGCCTACGTTAAAGCGGAGGGCAACGGAATTATCGACGGTTTCGAGGGCGTCGAATTCAAAAGTAAAATTTTGCGGATTAACGGTTAAGTCCACATCCGTACTGAAAAATACGGGGAAGGGGTCGTAGTCGCCCTGTGCGGTGACGTTGACGGATTTTGCGGCATCCGCTTTTCCCGAAAAACCGAAACGGTAGCGTTTTCCGTTTTCGATGCTTAAATTTTTCTGATAAAACTGCGTGTGCCAGTCGGTACCGCTTGCCGAAGCGATGTCGATGCGGGCAGAGGCTTCGCCCGTCATCTGACCCGAATAATCGACGGAGAAGTCGGCCGCATTCCCTTGAAAATTGCTCAATTCGTAAGGGTATTTACCCGCATTAAATTGAGAATTATCTATTCTGTTGGGGCAGGAAAAGCAATCCGAGTCTTCGCTGTCCACCAAGCCGTCGCCGTCGTCGTCCGTTCCGTTATCACAAATTTCGCGACAAATACCGATGCGCACATCATCCACGGCTACCTCCGTTTTGCTGCCGTTGCCGATATCGGCCGCCTCGATGTAAAGATAAACGGTTTTGCCCGCGTGCGCGGAAATATCCACGCTGACCTCCTGCCACACGGCACTGCGCACCGAGGGGTTTCCGTTTTCGGAAACGAAGGTCTGCAGGACGACATCGTTGGTTTTGTCGCGCAGTTGAATGTTCAAATAATCCGCAGCATCGCCGTTGGTGGCGTCGGCGTAATACCAAAAGAAATTCATATTGATGCACTCGGCACCGTCGGGCAGGCAGACATCGGGCGACTGTGCCGTGGCGGGGCCGCCGTCCAAATCTTCTCCGCTGACTAATCCGGTTGCCAAAACCCGACTTCCGCCATGGGCGGCTAATTCCATAATCGTACCGTCGCCGGTGCTGTAAGGACTCGGAATACCGATGAGAAATTCGCCGTCGCCGGCATTTCCGTCATTGCTCAGAGTCCAACTGTTGGGACCGTTCTGATTTTCAAAATTGGCGACGTATAACACCCCCGAAGTCGGTACGGAATAGCAGTCGGTACAATTTTCGTCAACCTGTCCGTTGCCGTTGTCATCGATACCGTTGCCGCAAATTTCGATATTGCAAGCCGTCGTCATTTTCAAAGACCAGCGATTGATGCTGCCGCCGTCTTCGGGGTAAGTATCCTGTACTCTTAAAATCCAGGTTCCCGTGACGGTTTCTCCGTCAAAATCGGAAAATGAACCCGCCGGTTGAAAATATCCTCCGGAGGCGGGCGGACAGGTAAAAGCGGATGCGGCAGCTTCGTCGTCTAAGTTGACGTGAATGTCATTTTCGCCCGCACAAATAGCATTTATCAGAGAGACGACTGTCCCTTCGGGGCTTTCGAGGGTGATTACTAAATCGTTGATGTAGCTGTGAGTGATGTTGAGGTCGAGAATATTCAAATCGGTAATCGTACCCGACTCCGAAATATTGATAAAAGAAGAAACAGTACCCGTCTCGGCACTCGGAATATTTTTGGGCAGGTCGAAGGCCGCCGAAACCAGAGAAGAACAATCCGCGTCATAACAATCCACCAATCCGTCGTTGTCGTCATCTATACCGTTTGCGCAGATTTCGGGTGATTGTGCGCAGTTAATCGGTCCGGTCAAATCCCATTTATTGCCCGCTAAGGCGACTTCCGCCCCGTAAACAGCACCCGTATTTTTGTTGATACGGCGAAGCCCGTCAACACCCACGCCCGTGGCCCACAGTACCCCGTCCACATCGACGGCGAGTTGGAGATTTTCCAAGGCATTAGAATTGATAACTTCGTAGGTGCCGATTTCGAGATAATATTTAAAAAAAGAAGAGGAAGAAGCGGCGTTTTGGTTGCCTACTCCGCCGTAAATAACAGTATAACCGCTTTCTCCCGAAACGATTAAATCGCCCCAGGAGGTGTCGTAATAAATCGGTACGTTCAAATTTACGGCGCTGCCGTTGACGGAGAGGCCGTCGAAAGCGAGACGCAAACGGTAGATTTTGGGGTAGCTTCCGGGGTTTCCGTTTTCCGTTCCCATGTACAACCAACCGTTGTAATAAGCACCGCCGCCGCTCGACAGCGACTCGCCGGCGGGTATTTGCCCCGCCAAATCGACCAAAGTGCCGTGTACTCCCGTCGCGGGAATCCAGTAATGTACTTTTTGTCCGATGCCGTAGTAAATGACGGAGGCATCGGGGTTGGCGGCCAGGGCATTGAGATTGGAAGTAGTGTAAGGCGAAGTTGTGACTACGGTTTGCGTGCCTGTGGTGAGGTTAAACTCCAGAATTTGTCCGGCATCACGTGCTACATAAAGTATAGTTTCGTCGCAACCATCGAGGGCGGCAAACGAGGTGCCGACGGTATTATTTCGGTTATGGTTTAAGGTTTGCTGCAGTTCGCCGCAGAGAGTACGAAAAAAGGAAGGGTTTTCTTTCGCAGATAAAGAAATTTGCCCGGAGCATAAACACAGCAGGCCGACAAGAAGCCTTGTCAGCGATTTGAATAAGGTACGTTTTAATTTCCGAGGTACATGTGGGCAATGCGCGCATGAGTCGGAGACAGAGTGCTGTTTGTAAAGTCTAATCATCCGGATAGGAGTTTTTGTTTTTTTGTCAGCCGAGCAGATAAAAATCGGAAAGTTTTTTGGAGGAAAAATAAGAATTGTGACAGGGCTGTTGAGGCTGTCGGATACGCAAAGCCACGGCGTGCGGTGCACACTGTGTTTAATTGCCCGCGTTTTCCGTGAGCTGATTCTGTTAAACAATACGAAGACCGGCGTACAAAAAGCAGAAATACTTTTTACGCTGATATATTGTTTCCGTTATGAATAGAGGGGAGGGAGCATTCGGTCTTTTACCGGAAAATTCCGATTGCCGAAATAAAATTAAAAAGGTTTACAGGATAAATAAATATCGTCATTCGAAAGAAGCACGGTTTATCGACGTGAGGTCAGGAGACCGGTCTTGCGAAACGACAAAGCAATTGTGTATGAAATTGTTGGGAAAAAAATTCTTAGAGTAAAGAATAAGAGTTGAGAAAAAAATAAAAATCAGAATATACTCACATTTGTTTTCCGCCTGAATCATCGAATCCTTACGGTTTGCCGTTTTTTATTGATTAAAAAAGCAGGGAGGCATTAAAAATGTTTCTGATTTGAATAGGCTAAGTCCTCTTTGGGAGAAAGAAGTGTGGAGTGTGTTTTTTGAATGTGCTCATGTTTTAGTTTGTATTAAAAGGAGTTTTATCTTGAAAATCGGGTCAACTGATGAAAGGAGGGAAATCTCGGAGGGCTTATTATAAATCAGCAAACCCTGTGCCAAAAACTGATTTAAGATGTACGAATTTGTGACAATTTTTCGAAAGAAGAATCTTTTTTTACCTTTTCACCGTAATTTGGCTTCCTTTTTGTACCGTTTTTCATACTCACATTAATTTTTCCGGTCTTGTTCCTCCCGCTTCGCTGAAAACAGCTCGTCCTGCTCTTCTTTCCGCCGGATGATGTCCTCGTCGGTCGATTCCTCGGTTTTGTTTTTCCTTTTTCCAAAAGGAGCACGAAACAGACAAATTCAGAATAATGCCCTGCTTTGTTCCGGGTTCATCTGTGTCGTGTTCTCAAAGAACAAAACAATGACAAAGTTCTGCAACAAAATTTTACTTCTTTTTTGCCTGCTTATTATAACGCTGCCCGCTCTCGCGCAAGTCAAAGCAAAAATCGAATTGCTGCCCGACAATACCACTTATCGGCTCTCGATACGGCCCGAGGTTTCCTACCCCGCCCCGACCAATGTCACCAATAATGCGCAGTTTTCTTTTTTAGTGCCCTCGGGCGGTTTTGCCGTCGGCAGTGTCACGAGCAGCAACGGTTTGTGGAGCAACAGCAACACCGTGCTGTCTCCGAGCGAAAATCCGGAGTTCGATTATCTGGTTTTTAACTTAGTCAGCGGCACCACCGATATCACCTACGTCAACGGTCAGGAAGTCGCCCTGTTCGAGTTTACCAACGCCGGTGCCTGTACCGGCGAACTCAGGCTGACCGAAACCGACGACCCCTTTTCTCCGCCTAACTCCCAAAGCGTCAACATCGGCAACCTACTGACTGTTCTCGGTGCCGGACTCGGCTTTAATCCTTATGACGGCAGCTACGATGAGCCGGGCAACTGCGAGGGCACGGACTCGGGCTGCGGCATTACCGTCACGAATGTCGGTTTTGTCAGCCCTTCGACCTGCGGTACGGCAGACGGCAGCATCTCGATTACAGCGACCGGTAGCAACGGTATTCCTTTGCAATACAGCATCGACGGGGCAGATACCTGGCAAGCCGGCAATACTTTCGACAATCTGGCGGCAGGTGATTTTTTTGAAATACACGTCAGAGATATGGCGGCAATCTGTACGTTTGAATACGGAGAAGTGGATTTGGCGGCACCTTTGGCGGCGGTCGTTACTCTCTACGAAACCGGCAAACCCGACTGCAACGGCGGTACCAACGGCTTTATCAATGTCGAAGCCGGCAACGAAAATAACGACCCGTTGGAATACAGTCTCGACGGTACGGACTGGCAGAGTACCGGTTCTTTTACCGGTTTGGCGGAAGGCACTTACTTCCCCGTCATTCGCAATTTGAATAATAACTGTCTCGCGGAATTGGGTCCGGAAGACCTGACGGAAGATTGCAGCACCTCCTGCCCCGACAACGATAACGACGGTCTGTGCGCCGATGCGGACTGCGACGACAACAACCCCGACCTGCCCGCGACACCCGGCACACCCTGCGACGACGGCAACGCCGCTACGCTGAATGATGTCATACAGGCAGACGGCTGCGGCTGTGCGGGTCAGGAAGATACGGGCACACCGCTTTGTGTCGCTGATTTGGATATCGTACTGACCGATGACGGACGCTACGAAGTCGGTCTGACTTCCAACGTCAGTTATTCTTTCCCGAATAATATCACCTCGACGGCGCAGTTTACCGTGCGCGCGCCGAGCGGCGTATTTGAACCCGGCGACTTTGTCAACGCGCTGCCCGGCGTCATTTTCGAGCAAAACTCGACGACGCTGTCTCCGCCGGAAGCACCCGAATACGATTATTTTTCTTTTGGCTTAATCACGCCCGGCACCCAGGGTATTCCTTATCAGACAGGCGAGCGCACGGCACTTTTTTCGTTTGTCAATGCGGCAGATTGCGACGACCTGCCGCTTGCTCTGACAGACAACGCGACCGACCCTTTCTTTCCGCCAAACTCTCTGAATATCAACTCGGGGCAGCAAATTACGGTCAGCGGATGGGGTTCGGAAGCACCCCTTTGTTTGGCGGCAAACTCTTCCGTAAATTGCCCCGACAACTCGCCGCAAGACCCGCTTTGTATAGTCAGCTACGGTATCGACAAATTGCCCGACGGAACTTTTCGGGTGTCACTGACTCCGAGCGTTACCTACTCCGCTCCGGATAATATTACCTCGACCGCCCAAATCACCGTTAAAGTACCGACGGCGAGCGGCGGCAACGACGGTTTTTCCGTCACCGAATTTACTAATCTGGTGCCGAATGTTCTCTTTGGTGAGGCAAGCCGACAAAACGCCCCGCCGGAAGACCCGGAACACGACTATATTTCTTTTGCGCTGCAAACATTGGGTACCTCGGGCATTACTTATGAGGCAGGAGTCGCGGTTCCTCTGTTTTCTTTCCGCAACGGCGGCAGTTGTGAGGATCGAGCTGTCTTTTTAATGAATAATCTCGACGACCCTTTTCTGCCGCCCAACTCGGCGGACGCCAACATCGGGCAGCAAATCACGATTGCGGGTTGGGGTGCGGGCGGTACGCCGGTCTGTACGACAGCAACGAACATCGACGATTGCAATGTCTTTACCCCGGAAACCGAAATCATCACCGTTAATATCGACCCGGACGCACCGAACGAAGTGTGTTTTACCGAAGTCGTCGATGTGCCGAACGGCGTCGGTACGGTTTCGCTGTGCAACGCTCCGGCGAGTACGGAAATTTTGCTCACGGAGGGCAGCAGTTGTATGCAGGTTACCGCACTCGGCGATTTTTCTGCCGCCGAAGAAATCTGCGTTGTGGTCTGCGATGCCGTGCAAGCGGAAATTTGTGACACGACTTTCGTTTATTTGTGTCCCGCCCTTACGGCAAATGCCGCATCCGATTTGTTGTGTCCGGGCGAAACGACGACCCTGAACATCAGCGGCGGTACGGGTAATTATGTTTGGTCGCCCGCAGCGGGTCTGTCTTGTACGGACTGTGCAAATCCGACGGCTTCTCCGAGCGAAACCACGACCTACACCGTGACGAGTACGAGTACTTTTTGCACGAGCAGCGCAACGATAACCGTCGAAACGGAATTAACGGATTTTGTGGAAGAAGTCAATACAACGGGCGCAAATTGCGGCAGCGACAACGGACAAATCGCGCTGACGCTGTCGGCGGAGGATGCGCCGTACAGCATGACGCTCGCCCTCGAAACGACGGTACTCGCGGAAGACATCCCAAACTCGGAGACGAGTTATGCTTTTGAAAACTTGGCACAGGGTGACTATAATTTATACGTTACCGATAATACCGGCTGCATCGACACCCTCGGGGTGACGGTCGCGGAAATCGAAGCCGACTTCGGTATTACGGCTATGCTCGAAGAAACGACCTGCAGCACCCAAACGGGCAGCGTCGAACTGTCGAATACTCCTGCGGATGCCGCCTACACCTGGACGGACGCCGACGGCGGCGATTATCCGGACGCGGCGATTTTGGAAGATTTGGCAGCCGGTTTTTACACGGTCGTCGTCACGACGCCCGACGGTTGTGCGCAGACTTTGGAGTATCAGGTCATTGCCTCGGATGCGGCGGAAATCGTCGATTTGATTTTTACGGAAGTCATTTGTTTCGGAGAGACAAACGGTACGGTTTCCTTCGGCGTCAACGGTACGGGCGATTATACTTACGAAATTTCGGCCGAAGACATCGAGCCGATTTTGAACATCGCCGAAGCAGGCATTCCCGCTTTTGAAAACGGACTGGCGGCGGGCGAATATCTGCTGACGGTCTCCGACCCGACGAGCGGCTGTCCTTCTTTTGCGGAATTTATCATCACGGAAAATGCGGAAATGACCGCTGCCCTGACCGCAATCGCCGCTACGGATTGTGACGCCCCCGACGGTATGATTTGCGCGGAAGTCACGGGCGGCACGGCACCTTACACGCTGACGGCAAATGCCGGTACGATTGAAGGTTTATGTATAATAAACCTGCTCGACGAAACGGTCACTTTGACACTGACCGACGCGGCGGGCTGCACTCTGACGCGCACGGAAAACGCGGAAATCGACTGCGACGAAGACTGTGACCTCATCGCGCAGGAAAGTATCAGTGTCTCGGCTCTCAACGGAAACGCGACGGTCTGTCTGCCGACGGAAGGTCTTGATTTGGAGGAATTTACCTTTACTTTCGGCGGCGAAACCTTCGAGCCGACCGTCGGTGAATGCCCCGACCGTTTCGTGCTTTTGATGTACGGTTTTATCTCGGAAAACAACGCGCCGCCCTTCCGTTTGACTGCCTGGAATTACGGCAGCGGCACATTGACAGACCGTGAGTTCGATACTTTTGCAGAGCTGATTGAAATTATGAACGAAGTATTGCCCTCGGGCAATTGGGAATTAGACGAGACGACCAACACCATTCGCGGCATTGACGCAGACGAAAATATCGGTTCTTTGTTTATCGAACACATCGGCAGCGGCAGCGACTTTGAATTACCGCTCGCGGGTGCAAATGTAGCTTACCAAAGCATCGATCTTTTTGTCGAAAATGACGGCATGCTCCTCGTCAACGACCCGCTGAACGACTGTACGGACTCGGTATTTTTGTCGGTAGAAAACGAGCAAATCGACTCCCGGGTCGATACGGTTTACCTCACGGCGTTCCTGAATACGACTCTGACGGACATCTGCATCGACACCACAAATCTGCCCGGCACACTCGACGCTTTTACGGTCTGCGCAGCGGCGGAAAACGGAATGATCGAAGTCAATACGATGTCTTGTTTAAATTACCAACCGGGCTTGGACTACCTCGGCGACGATGAGTTTTGTATTATCCTTTGCGACGAAAACGGCATTTGTCAGACGACGATTTTCGTCGTCGAAGTCATCACACGTGATTTGATTATTTACAACGGCTTTTCTCCGAACGGAGACGGAGTCAATGACTTTTTCTTTATCAGAAATATCGACCTGTTTCCGAATAATCGGTTGAGTATTTATAACCGCTGGGGCAACCGGGTGTACAGCGCGGAAGGATACGAAAACACTTACGACGGCACCTTTGACGGACATACCTTGCCGGACGGCACTTATTTCTACACGCTGGAGGTCAATGAAAATCGGTACCGGGGCTTTTTGGAGATTTTACGGTGAGGCTGCCTGCACTTTCTGCCCGCAGAGGGCAGAAAGTGCAGCACATTTTCGAGGCGGAGCGCGGTTACGGGAGACTGCGTTTTCGGGGAGGGTTGTCTTGCAGGGGTGGCTTTACGGCAAAATTCAAAATTTCTCCGGAAACATTTTAACCACCACGGCATTCAGTGCTTCTTGGGATAAGTTACCGTGCTTCGCCTCGATTTGCTTTTGCAGGTTCGGGCGCGAAAACAAAATGGAGTTTACCCTTTTCGTCACCTCTCCCCTACTCTCCTGTTTTTTCGCCGACAGTTCTTTATCCATCAAAGTACTCAGGTACCCGGCTTTGTTTTTAATTTTGGAACCCTGCGCCGTTTGCTCTTCCATGTAAGTAATCCGGGCAAAAATGTATTCGGGAGCGTAGCGACCGCACCAGGCATCTATGGAATTTTTGGACACGCCGATCGACTTCAACAGCGAGCGCACTTCCTGCGCGGCATTTTCGGTTTCCTTTTCCGGCGTACCCTTCGCATCGTTATTTTTCATCTTGATGCGGAGACAAATTTTTTCCACTTTGCGCCCGCGTTTGATTTCCGCAAAATCGACTTCGATGTCCGTATTGGCGTTGATGTCGCTGATACACTTGGTCAGAATTTTTTGCTTCAAATGCGTATATCGCTCGTATTTATCCTCCAAATCGAGCATTTTTTTTAACTCCCCCACGGTCAGCGTGCGTTTGCCGATGCGTGCATACTGCTTGGCGATTTCGTACATTCTGATGGAATAGGAACTCGGCAGATTGAGCACATTTTTTACATCGTACATCAGAAATTTGTCTTTCAACTCAATCAAAAAAGGCTTCATCGCCGGGTGAAAAGACAATTTGATGTAGGACTTCGTGTCGATGTTGTGCGCGATTCCGGTTACTAAGGGTGTTTCGATTTGCTCCGTGGTGCCGTCCTCTAACTTGCGGTTAAGTATCACGATTTTCTTCAGCAATCCGGAAGCTCCCTGCCGCAGCAGCCCGTAAGCGTTTTTGTTTTTCTCCAGTCCGAACTCTTTGATAAAATCGCCGATTTCAATCCGATATTCTTTAAAGTCCGTATCGTCTTTGTAAATCATGCTGATCATCTTCAGAAAAATGCGCATTTCCCAAATTGTCAGCGAATACTGACCTTCGACCAAATCGTTCGACTTCCTGATAACTTTTGTAATCATACTCATACTACCCTAAATCGGTGTCTTTTAAACGAACCCTAAATTAGTGTCCGTAGTACCCTAAATTGGTGTCTTTTAGCCCTAAATCCGTGTCCTTTAACCCTAAATTGGTGTCTTGAAGCCCTAAATTAGTGTCCTTTAACCCTAAATCCGTGTCCTTTAGGCTTGTAAGTAGCTGTTAATCAAATTATTACAAGCCCGGAAAGCTATTAAAGCTTATAAAGGTCTTTTAAAGCAGACAAACACGGAAAACCGGTACTGTTTGTTTGTTATTTTATAAAATTATGTATGTGTTTTTCCTTTAAAAGACACTAATTTAGGGTAAGAAGCATTTTTTACTCCCCAAAAAGCCGTTTCCCAAAGGACACCAATTTAGGGTTAAGCCGCTACGCAAGGGCATCTTGAATTAATTCCGTGACAAAATTCTTCATAGTCATTCCTCTTTCCGCCGAGACGGTTTTGATTTTTGTGTGCATGCTTTCCGGCATCTCGATAATCAGTCGTTTCACTTTTTCCGAATGTACGGCATGGACGATTTTTTCAATCTCTTTGACATCCTTTTTGGATTTGCGCGAAGAGCGCAGCGTACCGGACAGGCCGATTTTTTTATCCTTATTCATAAGCCTTCAAAATTTTTTCAACTTCTTTTCCGAATTCCTCGGTTTCTTTAATCGCCTTCGGGTCGTTCCATTCCAAAGCACTCATGCCCTGCACCGTAGAAATCTTGTAGGCATTGCGATACGCGAGTTTGGATTTCAGCACACCGACTTCGTACTCCTCCCCCATTTCTTTTATTGCTTCCAAAAATTCTTTGTGGAGGTTGATTCGCGGGTTGTACATGGATAAAAAGACGTAAGCGGGTATTCTCTCGCCTTTTACGTTCATGACCTCATCGTAACGCTCTAAAAATTGCTCTACCGACCACAAATCAAATCCCGACACCAAAGCCGGAATAATCAGCAAGTCCGAATACAGCATCGTGTAACTGCTTTTTTGCGCCAATCCGGGACTCGTGTCGATGATGACGTAGTCATAATCATCGTGCAGTTTGTTAATGTTGCGCTGCAACTGTTTGGGGTCCATCATGCTGACCACCGTGATTTCGGGTAAGTCCTCACTGCGCAGACCCGACCACCGAGCGACCGAACCGTTCACATCGGTATCTATGATACAAACCTTCTTCCCTTTTCCGGCGAAATAGGTGGCCAGCAGTAAAGTCGTTCCGGATTTATTGGAACCGCCCTTACTTGTTATCGAACTGATTATTGCCATATACAAATGTACATTTATGATTAATATTTATGAATTTATGCAAATGTATATCTTAATCTTTAAACAAGTAAAGATATCAGACAAAAAGTTAAAATTTTACGCGTCGCTCCGTTATCATTTCTTGGGGTTTGATTCGGAATGCTCTTTTCTTTTTCATCAATGCTTATCGACGGTATTTTTCTCACTGCCTGTCGGAATGTTACCGGTTGATTTGATTTATAAACATATTTGTACATACTTGATGAATATTTATTAAAATATGATAATGTACATTTGTACAGACTGACCTGTAAATTGATTACGGATTGTCGGGCAAAAAACCTTGCTGATTGCGGTGTGCTTTCAGAATGGAATACATTTGTTTCCGACTTAAGATGTTACTTTTCCGTTTGAATACCGATTAAGACCCGTTCGGTCGGTTCCGGGTTGTTGCTGCTTTCACTTGTGAGGGTAAGTTGTGTAAGTAAAAAGTCGGCTGTAATTTTTTTTCTTATTCACCCCGGGTCTCTTTTGTGCCGGATAAAAAAATATAACGGTAACAAAAGCCCGTCTGCATATTTATACAAAAGCAATTAATATTTATAAAAATATTCAAATGTACATTTATACATTTTAAGAAGAATTTACAATAGTTGTTCAACGGCGTCTTCGTTTTTGTCGAAAACAAGGTTTGCCGAAACTAAGCCGGAGGTGATGATTGTTGACAAGCAGACTCTGAGCAAATGACACGAAGAGGGCAGGGGGGCAACTCACCGAAAAATGATTTTCACGGACTTTATCAAAACAGGTCGTCTTATCAAAACAATCTGACCTTATCAGGAATGTACAAATACATAAATGTATAAATTCTTAAATTAATATGAAAACTACGGCTGCCGCCGCAAAAAAGAAACCGGCCGCCGAAAATATTAAAATGTACATTTATAATTTATATTTATGATTTTGTATAATTGTATATCGAAAAGGTGTACGTTGAAACTCTGCAACGGACTTCTAATTATGAACACAAATTCAATTTGAAGCCGAATATAAGCCGCAGGAGAGAAGATAATTTTAAAAACGGCACTTATGTAATCGAGACCTTAAAATGGCTTAAAATAAAATTTATAATTTTTCATATATGTTTTGTGAGAAAAATAAATTACGGCTACGAAAGTTTGCGATTTCGCATAAATCCCCTTGAACCGTCTTTGCGCTTTCAACGATTTCCGCCGCCGAAACCGGACCGCTCTATTTTATCAAAAGTCGTCGTACAAATATCCGCCGAATACCCATACGATGATTTTACAATTAACAACCTTGCATACCCTTCACAGCAAAAAACTTCCGGACACATAACACCGACAAACCCTGTGTTTTACTTACTTAATCCCGTTTTTGGACAGTTTTGCGACCTCTAATGACTATACGTAAACCCCGTTTTCGGTTATCTTCCCGAAATTTACCACTTCACACAACAGCCGTAAACCGATTTTATTAAATTTGTAGAAAGTCGTTTGACCATGAAAAGCAACGCTGCATTTATCTCCTTTTTTCTTCCGTTTTTTCTTCTGTTTTTACCGACGGAAAAACCTGCGCCGACTCCGCCGGCGGCGCAAAATGCGGCGGTCGTGTCGACTCCGTTCGGCTGTCAACCGGAATTTTACCATACCTACAACGGCACCTTATTCGGCGTGCCTTTCGACGGTATTATCGGTACTTACGACACCGACGAAAGTCTGCTGCCTGAGTTTCATGACGATTATTCTTTCATCGCAGCCACCGGTTTTAACGTCAACGCCACGGCTTTCAACCCCATCGATAACTACCTCTACGCCATCCGCGCCTCCAACGAACACCTGCTGCGCATTTGTAGTGACGGTACGCTTATCGACTTGGGCGACATCGGCTTGGGGGGCATTTTCGGCAACAATGTCGTCTGCGGTGCTTTCGACCCCGCGGGCAACTATTATGTGCGCACGGGCGGCAACGGCGACAACGACATCGCGGTCATCAGCGGCGCGGATACGGGCGTCCCGACCGTAACGGTTGTGACTCCGCCGGCGGCCATTGAAGCTAAAGATTGGGCGTACAGTACGGCGGACGGCAATTTTTACGGCGTGCACGGCAGCACGATTTACGGCTATAATCCCGTGAGCAACACCGTCACCGCAGGACCTTTAGCCAACTTAGACGGCGACCTCAGCGGTGTCGGCGACACATTTACCGACGGCAACGTATTCGGTGCCGCTTTTTCCGCCAACGACGGATTTGTGTACGTGGCAAACGGCAGGTCCGGCAATATTTATCGACTCAACACCGCCGTCAACGAAGCGCATTTCGTCATACAAGGTCCTGCGGACAACAGCGCGTATGACGGCGCATCTTGTTTCGACGCGCCGCCGCCCTTTCCCTTGATTTGCTCCTTTGACGATGAAATATGCGTTTCTTCCTCCGGCGTCGGTTCCGCTTTCATTTTGACTAATGATTTAGTCAATCAAACGGCTGATTTTCCCTCCTTCGCCATTGTCAACGGCACTTATACGGAACTAACCGCGCCCGCTTTCGGCAGCACCTCGTACAATGCCGCTACGGGAGAACTGACCTACACGGCAAGCGGCACGGTACAAGCCGACACATGGAAATATAAAATCTGCGGCACGCCGACCCTCGACGGACAGACGATTTGCGACTACGCCTACATCACCGTCGTTCCCGCCGTCAACGACCCGATTTTTACCTTAACCGACACTTACTGCGAAGGAGAAACGACCGAC